>JANMNW010000512.1:0-2695 GCA_031368515.1 Chloroflexota bacterium | reverse complement strand
CATCGTGGTGACGAACCGCTTCTTCCGCCAAGCGCGCGCGGCTTCACCCTGGCCCTTGATGCGATAAAAGCCGGTGGCATACGGCTCCACCTGCGTGCGGAACGCGCCGCCCATCAACTGGTAAATCGGCACGTTGTGGCTGCGCGCGGCGGTATCCCACAGGGCAATGTCGATGGCGCTGATGGCAGACACCACCGAACCCTTGCGGCCGTAAACGCGCGTGGCGTGATACATGCGGTGCCACAGCACGTCGGTATTGCGTGGGGCGGCACCCAGGATGATCGGCTTCAATGCATATTCCATCGCGGCAGCCGCAATCTCGGGCGGCTCCAGCCCCTGCGCAAACGCCTCGCCCCAGCCGGTGATGCCTGCGTCGGTCGACACTTCCACCAGTGTGGCGCTGCGCTGCTTCACCCAGCCTTGCGAGAATGCGAATGGCTCGGCCAGCGGGCTCTTGAGCACATGCACACGAACGTCGGTAACCTTCATCGAATTCAGCCCGTCTGCTCAGCGAAGAAATTTAATTGCAGCGCATCATGAACGAGAACACTTCTGCTTGAGCGCATCTTGATCGCGCATCAAAAAAACACAATCAGCTACACAGCTTTTCGAATGTGCTACCCGACACTTCCGAAATAAATCAAACGATCTTCTTCATCATTTCGCTCGCGCTGTGCCAACCCACTTCGCTCAAGCTTCTCTCCAAACTTAGCGACTTTCTGAACATAACAACCAACGTCATCTGCCACTTGCCTCGCGATAACACGATCTTCCTTTCGTGCAGACCGAATCGTCCCAATTATTTTGGTCTCCTCCTCTGTGTATTGGAGACTTGAACTGGTTCCCGACTGAGACACCAGATCCGTCCTGTCGCGTGGGCAATACGTAATGGGAATTCCCGCGATGACCAACTCGCTTTCGGCATACACCGCATCGCAGTCAGGGCATCGAAATGAAGCTTCAGTGTTTATTCCAAAGAACTTCTCGTATGGCAACAGCGCGGAGTCGTATGCAAATCGTTGCTGCCGAATCACATTCTTATCCGTAGTGAAACCGAGGTTGTTTTCCTCACAAATACCATAATCTAAACAATACAAACTTCTTGTTGAGCGCTCCGTCTTCGTCGTCCGGCTTTTGGTTAGCAAGTGAACTAAAAAGAACATGCTCAGCGCGCTCAGCATTCGCTCGTTCTTGGCCAAAACCAGAAAATGACTGGCGCCAGCGCCGGGCGTCTTAGCGCGCTCGGATTGGGCTCGATCTAAAAGCGCGCTCCACATTTCTACCTGAAACTCGGGTATGGCTATACCTCCTCTTGCGGCTCCCAACATTTGATTCAAATATGCAGTTGAAGCGTATCTGACGCCATAGGCTAAATCTGTTTTGAGTATCTTTCTTTTCCCTTGCCTTGAGCGGTTTGATGCCTGCTTTAGCACGATGCCCAACGTTCTTGGCACTCCCATTGCCGACCTACTAAGAGTGTTCCATGCGTCGTCAACGTCATCGAATAATTCTTCAGGAGTTGGACAGTCGTAGGCTTGCAAACGTGATCGCACTATTTCCTCAGTAAAGCCGCGCAACCCATCCATTGCTTCATTCAAGGTTCCTGATCGCTCTACGAAAGCATCGAGGTCTAACGAAATTTCGAACAAATCCCTCTGAAGGATTACCGAACTACCGAGGGTGTATTTATCGGTAATTGCGCAGAGCTTAATAAAGACACCTGCGTGCGATCCGAGAAGCTTCTTTAAGAGTGTCGAAAATCTTCGCTGCAAATCAGTCGATAGCGCCGAGAATTCATCGATGAGTATGTAAGTGGCCGAAAGCCCGGCCTTATCTCGAAGTTCGTCAAGCAAACGGAGTAGATCGGCAATCGTAAGTCTGTAGCTTGTCTTTGTTGAATAAGCGCGCTCGATCGACTGGGTATCCTGCACACCTTCGGATTGCTTCCCCCCAATGGTGGGGTTTTCAGAAATATTTATTCCAATCTCGCTTGCGTTGGATGAAACAACCGTGCTCCCGGACTTTTCTTGAATAGGAGCGGATCGATCTACTGTTCTTGGAAGGCCTTCTCGAAGCATCTGTCCGATCCGGTCAAGGACTGCTCTAACCTCCGAAACCTGATTTGTTTCCGCAGCTTTGAACAACTTGGCGAACACCCCAGACTCTCTTGAGAGCGCTGGCCAAAACCGATTTAGCTGATCCGTAATGGAATCACACACTTCACTAACAAAAGCATGTTCAAACGCAATGAAATTGCCATCCGCAATGTCATCGATATATTGGCATTTGCTCAAATCAACGTAGATACCCAACGTACGCGGGCGGGGCTCAACATGGTCTGGGTAGTCCTTCTTCCAAGATTCCATGCAGCCGACGAGGGCCCGATACAGAAGAGTTGTTTTGCCAGTGCCTCTTCGACCAACAATCAACTGATCAGTATCTGACAGAATTTCAGGTAGTAGGCCGAAATGATCTACGTAATAGGTAGATAACAATCCTAGCTTTTCTGTATCGTTGAGCGATATGTAGTCCGTGCGTAGCATCGAATTGAACGCTTCCGCAATCTTTCCCTGTGCATATTCAATATCGCTCAATTGCACACCCCTCTAGCCAATCTTCCCGGCAAGGCACCAGTGGCCTCGCCTTTCTCCATGACTAGCTCGCCGGAAACGAAGGTGGCCTCGTAACCGTTGGC
>JANMNW010000508.1:0-9467 GCA_031368515.1 Chloroflexota bacterium | reverse complement strand
CGACGCCGACAGCGCCGGCCAACAGCTGTCCATTTCCCGTCGCAGCCGTGGTCGATAACTTTAACCGCGCTGATGGGTCGGCAATGCCCGGCTGGTTCGGTGGTGTGGCCAATTACTCGGTTGTGAGCAACCAGTTAAACGTGGTGTCGGATGGCATCATGGCTTGGAACGCGAACCTGGGAGCAAACCAGGAAGCGTATGTGTCGATATCCAGCGTTAATGCAGCGAGCATGGCCGTTCGCATGGCCTTGAAAGCGGTGGATGGCAACTTCGGCAACTCGCACATTCTGGTCGGCTATTTGCCGTCGCAGGGCCGCGTGCAGGTGTTGACGTTTACGCCGGGCCAGGGCTACAGTGAAGTCGGTTCGCAAGCAGTGGCGTTTGCTTCGGGGGATGTGCTGGGCGCGCGCGCGTTGAGCACGGGCGCGATTGACATTTACCGCAACGGCGGTCAGATTTTGTCGGTGAATGTGCCAACGTTTGTGGGCAACGCGACCGGCGGATACACCGGACTCTGGATGACCGCAGCCAACGGCACGCGTCTGGACAACTATGCGGCAGGCGACGTGGTGTGCAGCGGAACGACGCCGACACCGACTGCGACACTATCCGGACCTACGCCAACGCCAGGTGTGTGCACATTCCCGGCTGCCGCGGTTGTGGACAACTTCAACCGTGCGGATGGCCCCAACATGCCGGGCTGGTTTGGTGGCGTGACAAACTACTCAGTGCTCGGCAACGAGCTCAACGTGGTGTCGGACGGCATCATGGCCTGGGGAGCCAATCTGGGTCCAAACCAGGAAGCGTATATGACGTTGTCGAGCTTTAGCGCCGGCAGCTACGCCCTTCGTTTGGCGCTGAAAGTGGTGGATGGCAATTTCGGCAATTCGCACATTCTTGTCGGCTATCTGCCGTCGCAAGGCCGCGTGCAAGTATTAACCTATACGCCCGGCCAAGGCTATCTGGAAGTCGGGACCGTGCCGGTGGTGATGCAGCCTGGCGATGTGCTCAGCGCGCGCGCGCAGAGCAGCGGGTTGATCGAAATTTATCGCAACGGTGCGCAGATTCTTTTGGTGAATGCCGGCGGGTTTGCAGGCAACGCTACTGGCGGCTACACCGGATTGTGGATGGTTGCTGCCAGTGGCACGCGCTTGGACAACTATGGCGCAGGTGATGTGAACTGCGGCGGTGCGCCGACGCCGACGCCATCACTGCCAACAGCCACGCCGACGGGCTGCGTCTTCCCCGTTGCGATGATTGCTGATGCTTTTGATCGAGCGGATGGTCCGAACATGCCGGGCTGGTTTGGCGGAACGGTCAATTATTCAGTGGTGGGCAATCAACTGAACGTGGTGTCGGATGGCATCATGGCCTGGAACGCCAACCTGGGCGCAAATCAAGAAGCGCGCATGACCTTGTCGAGCTTTAGCGCAGCCAGCACCGCCATTCGCATGGCGTTGAAGGTTGTGAATGGCGATTTTGGCAACTCGCATATTCTGGTCGGCTATCTGCCGTCACAAGGCCGCGTGCAGGTGCTGACGTTCACACCGGGTCAAGGCTATGCCGAGGTGGGTACAGCGGCGGTAACTATGCAGGCCGGTGATGTGCTGGGCGCGCGCGCGCAGAGCAGCGGCAACATTGAGGTCTATCGCAACAACAGCTTGATTCTGACGTCCGTCGCCGGCGCGTTTGTGGGCAATGCCACGGGCGGTTACACAGGATTGTGGATGACGGCGGCCAACGGCACGCGCATTGACAACTTTGCCGCCGGCGATGTGACCTGCCCGGGCGGCGCAACAGCCACACCGCCTCCGGCCACGGCCACAACCGCGCCCAGCACGGCGACGTTCACGCCGACCCCCTCGCCCAACGGCGGGCCGGCGGGCTACACCTTGTGCGCGATTGAAAATGGCATCTGCACGTTTAGCGGCACAGCCAGCGTGGCCTACGGCGCGAACGGCGTGTTCAACTTCCTGAACGCGACCAACAGCATCGCCTGCAACAATGCGACGTTTGGCGATCCCCTGGTTGGCGTGCAGAAATCGTGCTACTACCGGCTGTTGGCGGTGACGGCGACGAGCACGCCCACGCGCACTCCGACGCCCACCCCCACGCCAATCGGCCCGCGTGTGACCTCGTTCACTTTGATCAATGCCGACACCGACCAGCCACTGCCTGGCTTTGATCCAATTCCCAACAATGTCACGATCAATCTGACGGCGTTGAATGCGCCGCGTATCACCGTGCGCGCGAACGTGAGCGGCAACCCGCAAAGCGTGCGCTTTGGGCTAAACGCAAACGGCAACTATCGGATCGAGAACACAGAACCTTATGCGCTGGAAAGCGACGACGGGTTTGGCAATTACTCGCCCTGGTCGCCCGCGGCGGGCGTGTATGACGTGACTGGCGTCGCCTTCCCCTTTGACAATGCGCAGGGAACTGGAAGCGCTGTCACGGCCGTGCGCTTCACGATCGCATACCAGGCGGTGACGAGCACGCCCAGCGCAACGCCCACGCGCACAGAGACGCCAACGGCCACGCGCACGCCCACCGCTACCCCGAGCAATCCGCCACCGGTTGTCAGCTTTGCGCTGCCGGCAAATGGATCTTCGGCAAGCGCGTCATCGTCGGTCAAATTCCGCGTCAACGCCACAGACTCAAACGGCATTAACCGGGTCGAGTTCTATCGCGGCACGACGCTGCTGGCGACTGACTTGACCGAGCCATACGAGTTTACTTGGCAAGATTTCCCTGAGGGAACTAACACATTGACCGCTCGCGCTTTCGACAATGCCGGCGCAAGCAATACTGCACAAATCAATGTAATCGGGCAGCGTGTCTGCTCCAAGAGCGGGAAGGCGGCAACAACCACATTCGTCAACAATCGCAGCACAGCCGTGCGGATCTACTGGGTAAACGCTGCTTGCCAGGAAGTTCTGTATGCCACCCTGCAACCCGGACAATCGTACGTGCAAGCGAATTTTGAGAACTACATCTGGAATGTGCGCGATGTCGGAACCAATCAGGTTTTGCTAACCTACTCCGCCAAAAAAGTGGAGACCGTGCAGATACGTTAACGCTGGCAACTTCCGCGATTTCGGCACTGCTTGACGTGTTAGTTGATCAGCAAGCAGCGTCTCGGCATGTTTCGCCTTTCGATGTAAAGTCGGCGCTCCGTGAAGCGCCGACTTTTTTTGCGCCTGTGGTGGCTAATCCCTGTCGTTCTTTCGGCGGCGCTGCCGCTGCGCGCGCAATCCGATGAGCTGGATCTGGTCTTGGGCCAGGCAATCACCGCACGCGGCATGAAAATGCTTGATGCCGCGCGGCGCGACGGCGAATGGGCTGTTGCGACCGCCGCCGCGCAAGACGGTGATGGCTCGCTGTTGCCCGCAACGCCATTGTTGGCCATCGCCCGGCGCGAAGCCGGCGCCTGGCAAGTGTTGCTGCCGTCGCGCGCCGACGCCAGCCGCTATAACCTGTGGCTTGGTGCATTGCCCGAGGCACTGGCCAGCGCCGACGACAAAAGCGTGCTGCACCTGTTCGAACCCGGCGAAAACGCCGCCTTGCAAACAACGGTCTACAACGGCTATCGCATGCCGTATCCGGCGCCCTGGTCGGCGTTTGTCACGCAGGGGCCGGACACCAATTTCAGCCACAGCGGCTATTGGGCGGTTGACTTTGTGCTGCCGACTGCAACCGGCTACACCGCGACGGTGGTGGCGGCCAAATCCGGGGTGGTGATGTATGTCAAGGATGTAAGCAGCACCGGCGGTTCGGGCTCAGGCTTTAGCGGATACGCGAACGGTGTGGTGATCCGGCATGCGCCGGGCGAATACTCCTGGTATTGGCATCTGGCCAAAAACAGCGTGCCAGCCGATGTGCAACCGGGGCAGTTCGTCGAAGCAGGCACTGTGATTGGTTGGATGGGCTCAACCGGATTTTCGACCGGGCCGCACCTGCACTTTCAAGTGAGCGAAGCGTTTGTCTGGGCTGGTTGCAGCGCGGTGACCGGTTGCGTGGCTCGCGAGACGCGCGCAAACCGCGCGCCGTTCAACAAGAGCAACACGCCCATCGATTTTGAAGAGGTGGCCAACGAAGGCGACTGGGTGGGATGCGGCAGCCGCACGGCCTGCAGCGCGTCGCCGGTGTCGGCCAATCGCTTGTCGGCGACCGATGGCGCTGTTCTGCACTGGGCCACCAACTATGCTGGGCCAGGCTGGAAGCTGAGAGGCGCCTATGGCGGCGACTTGCCAGCCTGGCTGCGCGGCCGCGCGTCGTCGCTGGCATTGCCCGAGGGTTGGTCGGCCGTTGTCTACGACCAGATCGGCCTGGCCGGGACGGCAGCCCAAATATCCGCCAGCACAGCAAGCTTTGTCGGGCGCCAGCCTTTGGTTTCGATCAGCGTGATGCCCGGCGTTACTGTGACCAAACGCCTGCGCAACGACAGCGTTGCCGCGTGGTTGTACCAGCTCGGCAGCGACGATGCGCGTGTGTTGCGCATTGCGGTCGATGGTCAAGTGGTCGCGCAACAGCCCTGCGCCTGGGCGATTGCGTCACTTGCGCCGGGCCGGCATGATGTCGCCATGCTGGTCCGCCCAGATGGTGGCGCCAGGCCCGCGCTCAACAACCAGCGCTGGCCGCTCTCACCGGCGGCGTGCGTCACCCCGCCGCCCGATCCCGGCCCGCCGCCGGCCCTGATCACTTGCGCAACAGTGACCGACACGCTCGAGCCCAACGACAGCGCCGCCGCTGCCGTTGCGCTAACGCTCGGCGTGACACAAACGCATCGCATTGCCTCGCCCGGCGATGCTGATTGGATAGTGTTTAACACCACTGCGGGCGTCACCTACACGCTGTACACACTCCAGCTTGAGCGGGATAGCGACACGGTGATGCGCCTGTACAGCGCCGATGGCGTTACCGAGCTCGGCGTCAGCGACGACGCGCGCGGCTATGCTTCGCGCATCGTGTTCAACGCCAGCGCCGGCGGCCCGTACTACGCGCGCCTGAACCATTGGGACACGGGCATTTCTGGCTGCGATGCTGGCTATTCGCTGGTGCTGGCCGAAGGCGTGGTGCTGGACAAGGTCTTTATGCCCCTGGCCTTGCGCCGGCGATGATGCCGACTATTGAGCAGGGTGCGATTCGATTTCATCAACGGGTTCTAGCGCGTGATTTCGATGCCGGTCAGGGTCAAATCGTTGCCGGCTGCGCCGTCCAGCATCATGCGCGCCTCGCCTGCCATGACGCGCGCTGTCAGCGCATAAGCGCCCGGCGGCGTGACCGGGTTGAGATTGACATCGGCATGCGCCTCGATGACGTCGCCCTCGGCCCACTTGGCAGGCGGATCGAAATCAAAAACGTTGGGCCTGCGCGACAGATCGCCGCCCCACTCGCCGCCATCCGCGCCGATCAGCCGCAGCGCCGGCTGCGCATCGCCGGGTTCAATTTCCTTCCAACGGGTCCAGTAAGTCGTCACATGGATCCAGTTGCTGGGTGGGTGGCTGATTCTGTCATATGGCGGCAGGCGGGTTTGATCGACCCTGAATCCGAGCAGCTGCAATCCATTGGCGAAGCGCGCATTGGCTATGGGCTGCACATCTAGCGGCAATGCTGGATGCCTCCAGCGCAGCGAGAACCCGAGCACTTTGATCGCGCCGAGCGACGGGTATTGCGCGTGCGACCACGGATAGCGCGCATAGGCCACATCAAGGATCTTGTGGTTGGGCGCGGCGTTTTGATCGTGGCTAAGCAGCACCCATAATCGCCGGCTGTCGCCTTGTTGCGCCTGGTCAAAAGTGCTGGCCGGATTCCACGGGTCGGTGATCTGCACCACGTCGGCCGGGCCTCGGTAATAGTGCTGCAGCACCGGCGCCGAGTAATCGGCAAAAACCAAAATCGTTTCACCCGCAGCAGCCTCGCGCGCGAGAAAACGTGCCGCAAAGCGCCAGTTCTCGCGCTGCACATCCGGGTTGGTAAAATCGCGGTAGACGCCCCAGGCGCCTGCACCGGTTAGCACGGCCAGGACCGTGAGCCCCGCCGCGCGCCGCCACGCATGCACCGCCGTCACAAGCGCGCTGAGGGCGAGGACAAACATCGGCATCGCCGCCAGCGCGTATTTTGGCGAAAATACCGACACACGCTCGGCGATGGGCAGAAAGAGCAACGCTGGCAACACGGCAAGCCCGGTCAACGCGAATGCCGCGCGGCGGTTGCGCCGCCACATTGCGATGAGTCCCGCGACGCACGCCAGGCCAAAGGCGATGAGCAGCCAGTCGGCGCTCTGGGCTGCGGGCAGCCGGGTGCTGTATTCGGCCAGCATTTCGCGCAGCATGCCATCCAACGGCAGCGCCACCCGCGTGATATCGGCCTGGTCAAACGTGCGGCCGCTGCCCATCAGCCGCAGCGGAATGGGCGCGCACGCAATGGCTGCGACTGCCGCGGCGCCGATCAGCCTCGCCAGCACAGGCGGCCGGCGCAGGCACAGCACGGCCCCGACAATGCACTGCGCGGCGATGGCGAACACGCTGAAAAAATGGGCATAGGCCATGGCTGTGGCGCTGAGCGCATAGGCGACGATGAGCCCGAAGCCTGAGACGCCGTTGATGAGCCGCCACAGGCAATACGTCGACAGCAGCGCCAGGCACAGATAGAGCGCGTATTGGCGCGCCTCTTGCATGTGCCAGAACGCAAAGGGTGAAACCGTGAGCAGCAGC
The DNA here is from genome assembly GCA_031368515.1 of Chloroflexota bacterium. Taxonomy (GTDB): domain Bacteria; phylum Chloroflexota; class Anaerolineae; order J036; family Brachytrichaceae; genus CANJQH01. The sequence continues at coordinate 2,751 of JANMNW010000508.1, read as the reverse complement.
ATGGCCACCGGCGTCGCGCGAGCGCCAAGCCATGCGCGTGCCAGCACGCCGATCAACGCAATCGCCGCAACGCCGGGCAGCAGGCTAAAGTAGCGCACCGCGAAGTCGCTCGTTCCAGCCGCGCGAATCCACGCCCACAATGACAGGTAATACAACGAGGCATGGGGATTTTGCTCCGAGAAGATGCTGGTGCGCCAGGCGTCGTCGAACGGACGATCGACGTAGTAGATTGAAAAAACTTCGTCCAGCCACAGCGATTGCGAGGTCAGCGTGAGCGCCAGCGCGGCGAAGGCAAGCAGCAGGAGAATCGCCGTCCGGGTGCGAAGCATCTCGCGGATTATCCCGCGAACGCCACCACGGCATCGATAATGGATGGATCGCGCAGGACGCCAAGATGGCCCAGCCCGTGCGTGGCGAGCATGCGCGCCTGCGGGATGCTATGCGCAAAGCGCCGTCCGTGCTCAAAAGGCACGAATGTGTCGCTTTCGTCGTGCACCACTAGCGTCGGGGCCTGGACGCGCGCCGCCGCGGCAGCAACGCCGAATTCGCGCAGCCGCCAACTCATGCGCTTTTCAAATTCGGCTTCAAATGCGCGCCGCACGCGCTCGTCGACGCCTTCCATGCGTGGCGAAGAGTCGACGAGAAACTCGATGTCGATGCTGCTGGCCAGGATGACGAAGCGCTCGACCGTGGGTGCGCCGCCGTGCGCCAGGGTCCACGCCGCCGCCGTGCCGCCAAACGAATGCGCCAGCACAACCTGCGCGTCAAATCGCTCGGCCGCGCTGCGCATCGCCGCCGACCAATCGAGCAAAGTCGTGCGCTCGCCTTCGGACTGGCCATGCGCGGGCATGTCAAGCGCGACCACGCGCCAGCCCGCCGTGCGCAACGGCTCGACAAACGCCGTCATGCGCCCGGATTGCAGCTCCCAGCCATGCAGCAGCAGGGCGGTGCGCGGTTGTGCTTGAGCGTGATGCGATTCCCAGACGAACGCGGAAAGGTCGATCACCGGCGCGTCTTTCGCTGGCGGCCAAGTTAGGATCTGCCGATGGGGCAGGTACGCGCGCGCCGCGTCGTCCAGCAGGCGCAGCGATTTGGCTGACAGATCGCGCGCGCGCGGCGTGCAAAACAGATCGAACGCGCGCGGGCCGACTTCATCATCCGGCACATCATTTAGAAAGTTGCTCATGCCAATCGCGAATGCTAATGCACGCGGGGTGGCAAGGGCAGCAGCTTCACCTGCGGCAGCAGGCGCTCGACCTCTGCGGGATTGCATTCGGCGGTGGCCAGCGTCATGCACACGGCAGCTGCTGCCGCGACGCCCAGGCGCAAGCCGTCTTCGATCGGCTGGCCGCGTTCGATTGACGCAGCCAGGCCTGCCAGGACCGCGTCGCCCGCGCCTGCGGCTGACACGACTGGGACCGCGATGGGCGGAACGAAAAAGGCGCGGCGCTGCGTGCCATGGCCGAATATCGCCACGGCGCCGGCTGCGTCCAGCGTGATCACCGGTTGAGTGCTGTATCGGTCGGCCACCTCGCAGCCGGCGATATAGGCTTCATCGACAGTGTCAATGCTCCGCCCAACCAGCGTGGACAACTCGTGCCGGTTGGGTTTGATAAACGTGGGCTGTGCCGCGAGGCCGGCGCTTAGATACGGCCCGCTCGCGTCAAAAATGGTGGGCGCACCGTGTTCACGCGCCATGCCGATCAAGCTGGCATAGATGGCTGGATCGAGTTCCGGTGGGAGCGCGCCGCCCAGCACCACCACAGAGGCGTTATCCAGGGCCTTTGCATAGGCGTCGCGCACGGCGTTCAGGTGTTTGGGCGAGATGATCAGCGTCGAGGTTGTGACGGTAGTTGCGCTGCCATCACTGCGATCGAGGGTGACGGCGTTGATGCGTGATTGGCCGTCCACCTGCGTAAATGCCGTGCGCACGCCGCGCTCGCGCAGCATGGCGTCGACCGCAGCACCGATGGCTCCCGCGATGCAGCCCAGCGCCAAGCTCTCGATGCCCAGCGTGCCAAGCACAAACGACGCGCAAGCCGGCTTGCCGCTCATGCTCAACGCCGATTGCGCCGCGCGCAAGGTGCGGTTCTTTTCATAGGCTGGCACCAGCAGCGTTTGATCGAGCCCAGTGTTGAGCGTCAGCGTGACGATCATTCGGTATAGCCGCCGACCACGTCTTCCATGCGCGCGAGCGCGGCGTTCATCGCATCGGCGCCGGCCAGCTGCGTGCCCATCATGATGATGTAGGCGTTGTTGTCCAATCGCTCCACCGCGTCGAACGCGGCTGCGAGATCTTTGCCGATGCAGAACACCCCGTGAAATGGCGCGATGGCGGCGGCGGCGTGCTTGCGAATGGCGGCTTCGCGTCCGCGAATGGAATTGACCATGTGGCGGGCCAGCGTCTCACTGTGCGCCGGCGCAAAGGGCGTCACCGGTGTCACGCCGAATTTGCGCGTGGCCTCCAGCACGGGCGGGAGCGGGCGCTCCAGGGTGGCGAACACCAGCAGATTGCGGGGATGCGCGTGCACTACCGCGGTGCCATGCTCATGAAACTCGTTCAACAGCGAGAAGTGCACGTGCGTCTCGCGCGACAGCGCGCCGCTGCCCGCGAGCACCGTGCGGTCCAGGTCGGCCACCAGCACGTCTTCCGGCGCGAGCCGCCATTGCTTTTGCTGGCCGGCATAGCGCGGAGAGATGCAGATGCGATTGCCGACGCGCACGCTGATGTTGCCGCCAGCGACGTCGGTC
>JANMNW010000501.1:0-2799 GCA_031368515.1 Chloroflexota bacterium | reverse complement strand
CGCCAATCTCACGCATTTGTTGAACCGCGCTGCGGCCAAAATGTTCGCGGCAGTAGTCGTCCTCTTCGCTCGAAGTGGACAGGTGGATGTGCAGCCCGGTGTCATAGCGATCGGCCAGCGCCAGTTCGGCTTTGATCGTGGCGATCTGGTTGTCGACAAAAAAAGCGTGCGGTCCGATCCATCCGCGCAGCAAGGCGTCTCCTTGAAGCGAATCGAGAAATTCGCCCGTGGCGCGAATGGCCCAATCGTGCGCGTTGTCGTCGCCCACCTCGACCACGCCATAGGCCAGGGCCGCGCGCAGCCCGCTAGCGCGCACCGCCGGCACGATGCGGTTCATGTAAAAATACTGGTCGGCAAAACAAGTGGTGCCGGTGCGGATCATCTCGGCGCAGGAAACCGAGACCGCAGGCGGGACCATGTCGGGCGACATGGAAAGCTCCCACTCGCGAATGCCGCGATACCAGCCTTCCATCGTCAGCAGCGAAAAGCCCTCGGCAAACCCGCGAAAGAGCGTCATCGGCGTGTGCGTGTGCGCGTTGATCAGGCCGGGCATCAGCATGCGGCGGCCAAGCGCCACACGTTCGCCGTCAAAGCCGTCAAACGCCGCAGCCGAGTCAACGGCGCGAATCACGCCGTCTTCAATGAGCACGCCGGCATTCTTCAGCGGCTGGCCATCGGTGTTCATGGACAGCAGCAGATCGGAGGTTGACAACATTCGCATCAGGCAATCATACGGTTGCGCGCAGGCGTCCGTCAGCCGCGCATCCCGGCGTCGATCATGTCGAACGCCCGGTCGAAGTCCATGTCCACAACCACACGCGTGTTCGGCGAGGCGCTGCGCAAATCGAGCGATGTCATCGCGCGGCCAATGTCGCGCCCAATGTCGATCTTGACCTGCGCATGAATCTCGCGCTTGATCAGCGTTTCATCCAGCGCAACGGCGACGGCCAGCGGGTCGGGCAAGGGAAAGCCGGAGAGCTTGAATTTGCCGCTCAAGTCCTTCACGCCCATGCGAGTCATTCTGTAATAGAAATCGGCGCGCGCTGTGCCGGCGTCGGCCAGCGCATTCATGCGCTCAAATGGATACATGCGGTCGAGCGACACTTCCCATGGCAGCATGACGATTTTTTCGAAGCGATCAAACACGATGCGCGCCGACTCCGGATCGACGGCGATATTGAACTCGGCGGCGCTGGTTTGGTTGCCCTGCGCGCGCCAGGCGCCGCCCATCACCACCAAGGTGCGGACGTTTTTGGCAAAGCTTTCATCCAGGTTGCAGGCCAGCGCGATATTGGTCAACGGGCCGAGCGCGATGACGCCCAAATGGCCGGCCTGCTCACGCGCGATTCGGGTCAGCGCGAGAGCGCCATGCTCGCTTTCAAATGGACGGGTGCTGACAGGCAGACCGGCATCGCCGAGGCCGTCCGAGCCGTGAAAGTCGGCGGCGTCCTGATACGGCTCGATCAACGGCAGGTCGCAACCGACGTAAACCGGCGTCGGCTGGCCGAGCGCGTTGAGAACGGCGCTGACGTTTTGGTTGACCTTGTCCAATGAGCAGTTGCCGGCGACGGTGGTGGCCGCTATCAGCTCAAACGGGGTCGGCCAGCGCGGGGCGGTAAACGGCATGGCAACGGCGATTGCGTCGTCCACGCCTGCATCGGTGTCGATAATCCATTTCATTGCCGGCAAATTCTATGTTGGAAAACGAATCAGAGCGGTCGTAGCGACCGCTCCGGCGATAGACAATGACATGGACCTGAAGGGAATCGAACCCTTGACCTCCTCAGTGCGATTGAGGCGCGCTCCCAACTGCGCTACAGGCCCATAAACTGCGCAGGGGCGATCAGGTGATCGCCCCTGCTAAAGCGGGAGACGGGATTTGAACCCGCGACCTATTCCTTGGCAAGGAATCGCTCTATCAACTGAGCCACTCCCGCATCTGCGTGGCCAAGATTCTAACACGCAACGCAGTGCTGAATGCCGACGGTCAGGCTTGAACTGACGACCCCACGATTTTCAGTCGTGTGCTCTACCGGCTGAGCTACATCGGCGATTTAGCGGGCGAATGATAGGCAGATTACCGGCTTCTGTCAAGATACCCCCTGCAAGCGGCGCTTCCGCCCGCTGGCGCCAGTTGACGGCAAGCGCTTCAGGCCAGCGAGGTCATCAACACGCGTGCCCGGCGTTTCATTTCCTCGATGCCGCCCTCGCCTTTGACGTAGTCGCCAATCAGCGCGCTGCCCATGCCCACACCCACTGCGCCAGCTCGAATGAAATCTTTGGCATTTTCGGGCGTGACTCCACCGGTGGTGACAAATGGCACGTGATTGAGCGGCGCCCGCACGTTTTTGAAATAGCCGAGCTCGGCTGGAAAAAGCTTGATCAGCGTGGCGCCGGCGTCATAGGCATTCATGATCTCGGTGGGCGTGTATGCGCCAGGCACCGAGCACAAATCCCGTTCGGTACAAAACCGCAGCACATCGTAGTTGGTGTTGGGCGCGACGATGAACTGCGCGCCCGCATCGTAGGCCGACTGCGCCTGCGCCGCGTTGAGCACTGTGCCCGCGCCCACCAAAAAAGCGTCGCCCAGCACGCGGCGCATTTCGCCGATGCCCTGCTCCGCCTGCGGCGAGTTCAGGGTAATCTCCATCGATGTGACGCCGCTCCCGGCCAGCGCCTCGGCAATGCGCGCAAACCAGCCAACATAGTCGCCGCGCAGAATTGCGATGACCTTGCTCCTAGCGACAAAGGATTTGGCATTAGATGCATTCATGGTGGTTCCGATGGTTGCCAGAATAC
>JANMNW010000467.1:0-11105 GCA_031368515.1 Chloroflexota bacterium | reverse complement strand
ATGCTCAAGCTCGCGCTGTTGGGCCGGCGTCTGGCGGCCGCTGCTGATCACGTAATAGTCCCAGCGCGTCTTGATGTAGGCGTCAATGGTCGCTTTGTTCTTGCGAAACCACGGCGTGTATTCGCTGCCATGATGGCTGCTCTCGGTGTGAAAGAAGCCGAAGGTGCGCATGATCTCGGTGCGCACGCGCTCGTAGTAATAGATCTCGTCGTCGACGTGATGGTCGGCGCCGGTTTGCGTGAACTTGCTGCGCGCGCCTGCGCCTTTTGCCGCCTTTTCAAACGGCGACGGGTTTTGGCGCAGCATGGTTTCGCGGATGACCGGGTAAATATCCGTGCCGTCTTTGTCGACGAATTTCGTGAACCAGGCCTGGTGATTGATGCCGCCGCACTTGAACGACACATCGTCACGATTAAAGCCCGCGCGTTTGATCAGCATGGCGCTGGTGCCCTGCACGCTGTGGCACAGGCCGACGGTTTTGATGCCCATCCCGCTGGTAGCCCAGCAGTTCATCGCCATGGGATTGGCGTACTGCAGCATGAGCGCATCGGGGCACAGGTCGAGCATGTCGCGCGCGATGTCGGTCAATGCGCCGATGCTGCGCAGACCGCGAAAAACGCCGCCGGGTCCGAGCGTGTCGCCCACGCACTGGTCCATGCCATACTTTCGCGGGATCTGCACATCGAACTTGTATGCATCGACACCGCCGACCTGAAAAGCCACGATGACGTAGTCGGCGCCTTTCAAAGCTTTACGGCGGTCGGTGGTCATCTCGACTTTGGCCGGCAGCTTGTTGTTGGCCACGATGGCCTTAACACGCTCATAGGTGCGCTTGACGGCCGTGGCATTGATGTCATACAGAATCAGGCTGGCCGCCTGCAATTCGGGAAATGACAAAATATCAATGGACAAGCGCAGGGGAAACACATAACCGCCTGCACCGACAATCACAATTCGAGGTGAGCTCATAGGCGAGACCATTTTGATCGAACCGGTTCGATTGTCAAGTGGCTGTTTTGGCCCTACACTGTCGGCAGAGTCGGTTTGCCAACTGCCAGGCATGCCGGCACAACTTAGATGCCAACAATCCGTGATGTCGCCCGGCGGGCTGGAGTCGCGCCAAGCACTGTCTCGTACGCTTTGAGCGGCAAACGGCCGATTTCCGAAGATGCCCGCGCACGCATCGCGCAGGCCATCGCCGAATTGGACTTCACGCCCAGCTCGCTTGGGCGGCAACTGGCCCACAGCCGCAGCAATATGATTGGCTTGGTGTTTCCGGTGCCCGAATCCGAATTGGAATGGGAAACGCTCGATTTTGTGCCAAGCGCAGCCGATGCGCTGGCCAAACACGGCTATGGCCTGAGCGTGTTCACCGGGCCGCTGACGCCGCAGAAGATCCTGAACCTATATCGTGAAAACACGGTCGATGGCTTGATCGTGATGCAAGTCACCCATGAAGACCCGCGCATTGAAACCATCCGCAATGCCGGCTATCCCCTGGTGCTGATCGGCCGCTGCGTAAACACCGATGGGTTGACACTGGTCGATTTTGCCCCGGAAGACGGTATCTTCTTGATTGTGGAACATCTGGTCAAACTCGGGCACAAGCGCATCGGGTATCTGGACATGCCGCACACCAAGCATAGGCAACAGCTGGGGTATACACGCTTTGTGCAGATGGGGTTTGAGCGCGCTTGCGCGGCATTCGAGATCACACCCAGTGTCGAAGTGATTGACGACAGCAGCGACGCAGGCTTTCACGCCGCGATGCGCCTGTTGCGGCGCGAGCCAGATCTGAGCGCGATCGTCTCCGCGCATGGCAACGCCCCGAGCGGCGCTCTGCGCGCGGCCAAGCTGCTGGGCCGGCGCGTTCCAGAGGACTGTTCAGTCAGCGGTTTGCTGCGGCCCTTGTGGGCGCACTGGAGCAACCCGCAGCTGACTTCGGCCGACGTGCCACTCAATGCCATGGTGCGCAGCGCGTGCGAGCTGATCCTGCGCCAACTGGATGGCGATCGCACGCCGCGCCAGGTGATTTTTCCGGCTCAACTGGTCGAGCGCGAGTCCACTGCCGCCTATCAGCCGTCATTTGCTGCGCTGACCGCCGGATAATGCGCGCTCGATGAATTCAGACACGATACGCACGCTGCTGCGCGCGGCGATCAACCGGCTGGATGCGGCGCGCGTGGATGCGCCTGCGCTGACTGCGCGCCTGTTATTGGCGACCGTCACAGGCCGCAGCAAAGAGTGGTTGATCGCTCACGACGATGAACGGCTGGACAACGCGCACGCGATGCAGTACGAAATATTGCTGCAACGCGTGGCGGCGCATGAGCCGCTGGCCTATATTTTGGGTCATCGAGAGTTTTACGGGCTCGATTTGGCGGTCGATGCGCGTGTGCTGATCCCGCGGCCGGAGACGGAGATGCTGGTAGAGCTGGCACTGGCGGCATTGGCGGCTGGTGGTGCAGCAGGGGCCGCCGACCTGTTCGATATTGGCACCGGTAGCGGCGCGGTGGCCATCGCTGTGGCCAAACATGCGCCAGGCGCGCGAGTGATCGCCAGCGATGTTTCGGCCGACGCATTGGATGTTGCGCGAGCGAATGCGCGGCGGCACGGCGTGGACGGGCAAATCACTTTTGTGCGCAGCGATTTGCTGGCCGGGCTGAAGGGTCTGCCGCGCGTGCTGACGGCCAATTTGCCGTATGTGACCCGCGAAGAGATTGAAGGGTTGCCGCCTGAAATTCAAGCGCATGAGCCGCGGGTGGCCTTGGACGGCGGCGATGATGGGCTGGATCTCGTGCGGCGGCTGTTGACGCAGATCCAAGAGCGGATACTCGATTCCCGTGCGCCTTTGCGAGCGGCGTACTTGGAGATCGGCGCATCGCAGGGTGCAGCGGCGTTGGCCGCGGCGCGCAATTTGTTGCCCACGGCCCAGGCGCGGATGCTGCGCGATTTGGGCAATCACGACCGGGTGTTGGCGTTGGAGCTGACTGTGGCTGACAAATAGGCCGCCAAGAAAGGTCATGACCTTTCAGGTCTGACCTGAAAGGTCTACAATCGCCCCGCCTTGGCACATAACATTCAACTCCTCGCCATCGACCTCGACGGCACCACCGTTCACCCTAACAACACCATCTCCGAGCGCGTCCTGGCCACAGTCGCCGCCGCACGCGCCAGCGGGCTGCGCATCGTCATCGCCACAGGCCGCAACAGCGTAGGCGCCAGCCACTACGCCAGCCGCTTTGGATTGGATGGCCCAGTCATCGCGCAACAGGGCGGCCTCATCTACGACCACCCCACAAACGTAGTCCTGCATCGCCTGCGCCTGCCGCACCCCCTGGCTTGCGAACTGGTCGCCTACGAAACCGCCAACCCGCACTGGCACACCGTAATCTATCAAGACGAGCAAGTCTTTGTCACCAACGGCGATTATTTCGCCCACCGCGACGGCCTGGTTGGATGGAACCCGGTCATCGTGCCCGATCTGTGCAACGTGCTCGACAGCCGCGACCCCGACAAGATTCTCTTCATGCTCGACGAGCACCTAACTCACGGCGTATTGGGCGAAGTGACTGAAATTGTGGGCGAACGCGCGCTGGTCGTCCAGTCTCACGCGCAATTCGTCGAGGTCAATCCGCTCGGCGCGGACAAGGGCTCGGCACTGGCTTGGTTGGCCGGCAGGCTCGGCATCGCCCGCGAACAGGTCATGGCCATCGGCGACCAGCACAACGACAGCAGCATGCTCTCCTGGGCGGGCATCAGCGTGGCCATGGGCAACGCGCGCGAAGACATCAAAGCGCTGGCCGATTGGGTTGCGCCCAGCATCGACGAGGACGGCGCGGCCGTCGCCATCGAAAAATTCGTGTTGGGCTAGAACTCATCCTAAAATGTGGACTCCACCTTGCTTGCACACCTGAAACGTTGGCGAAAAAGGTGGGGCCCACATTTTCAGGATGAGTTCTAGTATTTGCGCTGCTGGCTGAGCTCATCGCGCAGTTTGACAAACGACTCGTAACGCCCGGCGTCAATCGCCCCACGTTCAACCGCCGCGCGCACAGCACATCCCTTCTCGCGCAGGTGCGTGCAATCGTTGTAGGCGCATTTGCCAATAAATGCCGCAATCTCGCGAAAGCTCTCGTCCAACCGCTCGGCTTCCACATCCCATACCGCATAGCCGCGAATGCCGGGCGTGTCGGCGATCCAGCTCGCATCGTCCATGGCGATCAGTTCCGGCACCACCGTGGTGTGCTTGCCTTTCTGCCACAAATCGCTCACGCGGCCCACTTCCAGCTCCAGACCGGGTTTGAGCAGGTTCAACAAGCTGCTCTTGCCCACGCCGCTCTTGCCGGTCAACACGCTGACTTTGCCATGCAGCCGCGCGCGCACAGCCTCCACGCCCAAACCGCCCACCGACGAGACATACAAAATCTCATAGCCGATGCGTTCATACACGGCAAACATGCGGCGCGCCGCGTTCTCGCCGACCAAGTCGACTTTGCTGGCCACAATCAGCACGGGCAGTTGCTGCGCTTCAGCGCCCACCAGATAGCGGTCCAACATGCGCGCGTGAAAATCGGGCTGCGCGCACGCAAAGACAAAGACCACCAGATCCACATTGGCCACGATGACCTGGCGCACATCCTTGCCTTCCTTCATCGCGCTGATGGGGTCTTTGCGCGACAGCGAGCGGCCGCGCGGCTGCACCTGAGTGATGCGCCCGCCCGCCAGCCCTTCGCTCGGCACGCGCTCAAACGTCACACGATCGCCCACCGCCAGGGCATCCTCTTGATGCCGGCCTTTGGTCAAACGGCCGGCCGCCTTGCAGACGATGTCGGCGCCATCGGCGCATCGCACTGTGAAAAATCCGCTATGGGCTTTGATGACCAGGCCCAGCTCACCACCAGTTGTTTCTTTCAATGACTGGAATTGTATGCCTTTGCCGCATACAATCGCGCCCCATGACCTCACCCGACTTTTACCGCGAAGCGCTTGCCTACGATATTGCCTTCGCCGATCGCGATTACGCGCTTGAATGTGACTTCCTCGAATGGTGTTTGAATCATCTTGGATCGGCGGCAAAGTTAGGGCCGGACGCTCGATCGTTTCTGGAACTGGGCTGCGGCCCGGCGCGCCACGCGCGTGAATTCGCGCGGCGCGGCTGGCGCGCGGTTGGTCTCGATCTATCCAAGGACATGCTCGACTATGCGCTTGAGGGCGCCGGGCGCGACGGCGTGTGCATCGAAGCTGTCTGCGCGAACATGACTGACTTCACGCTCGACGCGCCAGTCGCCGTTGCCGCCAATCTGATGGAGAGCCTTTCGCACCTGGTCACCAATGAGCAGATCGTGGCGCACTTTCGCGCCGTCGCACGCAACTTGCTGCCCGGCGGCGTCTTCGTGATCGAAATGGCGCACCCGGATTCCATCTGGCGCGACAACCTGCCCAACACCTGGATGTCGCGCTCAACCGACATGCCGTTCTTCCAGCATGAGCCGCACACCGAAGTTGATGTGCTTTTCGGCTCGGCCGACGATCCGTTCGACTGGATCACCCAGCAATGGCTGGTCACCACGCGCCTGCACATTCGCCAAGAGAATCAGCCCGACCGCGTCATCGAAGAGCACCACCCGCATCGCTGGTATCTGACTCAGGAGTTGAATGCGCTGATTGCGCTGTCCGGCGCATTTGCCAGCACCCACTGGTTTGGCAACATCATTCTGCCAGTCCAACCTTTCGACAACACGCCCGATTCCGACCGGATGCTGCTAGTGCTGGTCAAGGCGTAAGACTTATACAAAAATGTGGACCCCACCTTTTTTGCCGGCATTACAGGCCTCTGAGCAAGGTGGAGTCCACAATTTCGGATGAGGCCGGCGGGATGTCATAGAGTGCCCGTTATTCCCGCGCCGCCCAAAGGCGGCATAGAATCGCTGACATGGCTTTGCAATCCGCTCGCGGCATGTATTTCGAAGAGTTCGTCGTCGGTGATTCAGCGACATCGCCTTCACGCACCGTCACCGAAAGCGATATCACGCTATTCGCAGGGTTGTCGGGCGATTACAACGAGATTCACACCAGCGAGGACTACAGCAAATCCCAGCACTTTGGCCGCCGCATCGCGCACGGCTTGCTCGGCTTGAGCATCGCATCCGGGCTGGCTTTTCAAATGGGCTTCATGCTCGGCACGGTCGAACTCTTTCGCAGCGTGGAGTGGGAATTCACCGGTCCGATCTTCATCGGGGACACCGTTCGGCTGGATGCCGAAGTGGCCGAAGTCAAGGCTTTCCCGCGTCTGCGCAACGGCCGCATCGTGTTCAAAGTCGCGCTCAAAAAGCAGGATGGTTCGGTGGTGCAACGTGGCACCTGGTCAATCCTGGTGAAGATGGCGCCGAAGGACGTCTGAGTCGTGGCTAGCGCGCGGCTTCAGCCTTGGCGGCGGCTCGCGCCAGGTGCGGCACTTCTAGGCGCGGTCGCGTTGACGCTCGCCGCCGCCCTGCTGCCGCTGCGCAGCCTGGGCATTGCGCTTGCGGTTGTCGCGATCTGCACCGCACTGATTGCCAGCTTTGTCGAGCCAAGCGTCGGTCTGGCGCTGGCGATCGCTGCCGGCCCGCTGCAACCGCTAGAGCGCATCATCTTGCAGCTGCCCATCGACAGCGGTCAAATATTGATTGGCATCGCCCTGCTGTCCTATGCGCTGCGCGGTCTGGCGCAGCGCCACACGCTGGCAATGCGCGGCAACACCATCGTCGCCGCCTTGTGCGTGTTTTTGCTGATTGGCATTTTCAGCGTCGCCGTCGCGCGCGATTTGACCGAGTGGGCGGTCGAATGCATTAAGTGGCTGCAAATGCTGCTGGTGTGCTTGATCGTGGCCAATGAACGCGACCGCCGCGTGCGGGCGTTGATCCTCGGCGCGGTGCTGGTCACTGCCTTTGGCGAAGCGGTGTTTGGCATCGTCCAGCATCAAGTGCGGGGATTCGGGCCCAAAGAGTTTCTGGTGCTGGGCAGCACCGACCGGTATCGCGCGTATGGCACCTTTGAACAACCCAATCCGTTTGGCGGATACATGGGCTTGACCTGGCCGCTTGCAGGCGGGCTGGCGTTGGAGCTTGTCTCCCGCTTGAGGAATGCGCCGCATGCGCGGCGGGCCACCGCCATCGCCGCCGTTGCGCTTTTTGCATGTGCCGGCTCGGCGCTGTATGCGCTGAATGCCTCGGGTTCGCGCGGCGCTCTGATTGGCGCAGTCGCGGCCATCGCCACCATGGTGCTGGCGCGCATCAAGCATCCGCTGCGCGGGTTGGGCATGGCAGCGCTAGCCGCCTTGATCGCCTTTGAATCCGGATTGCTCAACCCGCCCGCCTCTCTCGAAACCCAACTGGCCGAATATGGCGACATCGACGTGCGCGACGCCTATCTGACGCCGATCTCGTTTTCAACCATTGAGCGGCTGGCGCACTGGCAGGCGGCGGTGCGCATGATTGAGGCGCGGCCATTTCTCGGCGTCGGCTTCGGCAACTACGGCGCGGCGTATGAAGACTTTCGCCTGATCAACTGGCCCAACGCGCTGGGCCATGCGCACAACTACTATCTCAACATCTTCGCCGAAACTGGAATACTGGGTTTGTGCGCATATCTGGCGTTGTGGGCCGTTGCGATTGCCAACGCGTTGCGCATCGCGCGTTCAGGGCAGCCCGGCGCGTGGCTGGCGATGGGGGTGCTGGGCGCATTCGCCCATCTCAGCGCGCATCATCTGTTCGACAAGTTGTATGTGGCGAACATGCACATTTTGATCGGCGTCTATTTGGGGCTGCTTGCTCCGGCGCCGGCGAAAACAGAAGAAGCCATCTCTTGAGGAGATGGCTTCCAAGCGCATGTCACGCGGCTATTCCAGGTTCAGCCAGCTGACCTGCTCTGGCGTCAGCTCCACTGCCAGCGCGCGCAGCGACGAGCGCGTCTCTGAAATATTCCGCGGCCCGATAAGCGGGAAGGTCGGGAAGGGCTGGGCCAGCACATACGCCAGCGCGATGTTGATCGTCTCGACGCCAAACTTGGCGGCCAGTTCTTCGGCGCGCCGCTTGCGCTCGAAGTTGTCGTCGGAGTACCAGCAGCGCACTACTTCCGGGTCGCCGGTGTAATCGCGCGTGGCATGCGGCAGGAAGAAGCCGCGCGCCTGTGACGACCAGGGCAGCAATGGCGTCTGCGATTCGGTCAGCCACTTGCGGAACTCCGGCGTGCTCGCGCTCATGCACCCGGTCCACGGCGGATCGATCATGCGCGCCAGGCTGAAGTTGTTGCTCAGCACGCTCAAGCCTTGCTGGCCGGTGCGGTGTGCATACTCGTTGGCGGCGGTAAAGCGCTCGATGGTCCAGTTGCTGCCGCCAAAGATCTTCATGCGCCCGGCGCGCACATGCACGTTCATCACGTCGATAAACTCGCCCACCGGCACTTCCGGGTTGTCGCGATGCATGCAGTACAGATCAACGTAATCGGTCTTCAGGCGCTCCAGGCTGGTCAGAAACTGCGTGTTGAGATCCTTCGGCGTGCAAAACGGCGTGTGCGCGCCTTTGTCCAGAATCACCACCTGCTCGCGAATGCCGCGGTTGTGCACCCATTGGCCGAGCAGCTGCTCACTCATGCCGCCCATGTAGATAAACGCAGTGTCGAACACATTGCCGCCGCGCTCGAAGAAGTCGTCGAACATGACCGAGGCGAAGGCGAGATCGGGCTGGTTGTCCACGCCGAGAATCAGGCGCGACATGAGCTTGTTGACGCCCTTGATCTCGCCATAGCGCATCTTGCCTTGCGATCGGCGCGCATGCACCAGCGGGCGTTCGGACACTTGCGTCTTCATCGCCGGCGCCGTCGGCTTCTCGCGATCGTAGATCAAGCCAATGGCCTGACGCCACCGGTCGAGCGTCTGAATGTTGCCCAGCGAGTCGTCCCAGCTCATGGCCGGCGATGTCGCCTGCTGCGCGCCGGCAGCCACGGCCGCGGCCACGGTGTCGGCTTCAATGCCGTAGAGCCACTCGTCGGTCGTCACCTGAATGACTTCGCTGGCCTCCCCGTTGCGATTGACCACGATGTCGGTCGTACCGCCCTGGCGGCTGGGAATCCACGGCCAAGTCACCAACAGGTTGCCTTTGTCGCCAAAGACATGCACCACATTGCGCTGATTGAGCAGCACGCCTGTGGCGATCTGCGCCAGAATGCCGCCTTCAAATTCAAGCGTGCCAATCGCATATTCGTCCGCTCCGGTGTTCGGGTTCAAGCGCCCGGCGCCGGTGACTTTGACCGGGTTGGCGAACGGTTTGCCCAGCTGGGCGCCGGCGATCAGCCGCGCCATTGAGACTGGATAGCAGCCGACATCCAGAATGCCGCCGCCGCCCATGTCGTTGGCCATCAGGCGGCTGCCCTCGTTGTAGCCCATCTGAAAGCTGAACGTGGCTTGGATGATTTTGACATTGCCGATCAAGCCGCTCTTGATCAGCTCCACGACCTTGTGCGTTTGCGGATGGCAGCGATACATGAACGCCTCCATCAAAAACACGCCGTTGTCGCGGGCGGACTCAACCATGGCCATCGATTCGGCGTAATTCAAACCGAGCGGCTTTTCGCACAGCACATGCTTGCCCGCTTCCATCGCCTTGATGCTCCACTCCGCATGCAGCGGATGCGGCGTCGCGATGTAGACCGCGTCGACTTCCGGGTCGTGCAGCAGCGCGTCATAGCTGTCGTGCCGGCGCTTGATGCCGAACTGTTTGCCAAACGCATCGGCCGACGCTTTGCTGCGGCTGCCGACGGCGCTCAACGCCGATCGTTTGGAATTCAGCACGCCGTTGGCAAAGTTCTTGGCAATGTTCCCCGTGGCGAGGATGCCCCATTTCAGTTTTGTGTTCATTGGTATTCTTTTTTCACCGTGCCGATGAACGGCAGGTTGCGGCAGTATTCATCCAGATCCAACCCGTATCCAAACACAAATTCGTTGGGAATTTCAAAGCCCAGATACGCGATTGGCACATACACTTCGCGGCGCGACGGCTTGTCCAGCAGCGCAGCCACCTTGAGCGTGGCCGGGTTGCGCGCGGCAAGCAGACGCAGCACATGATCGATGGTGTGCCCGCTGTCAATAATGTCCTCTACCAGTAGCAGATGCCGGCCTTTGACATCGGTGTTCAAATCCAGCGTGATGCGCGGATGCCCGCGCGTCGATCGCACGCCCACGCCGTAGCTGGTGACGGCCATGAAGTCGATGTGATGGGGAATCGTCACCTGGCGCATCAGATCGGTCAGAAAGACCACGCCGCCCTTCAGCACGCTGATCATCAGCAAGTCTTTGCCGTGATAGTCCTTCGAAATCTGCGCGCCCATTTCGGCGATGCGCGTTTGCAGCTGCGCTGCGGTAATTAACACATGGTCAAGCAGCGGCTCGTGGCCGTGCCTGGCGATGGTCTCGGAGAGTTTTGACATGGTGTGACCGGGTTAGCGCACCCACGCAATATACGGCAGGTTGCGAAAGCGCTCGTCGGCGTCGATGCCATAGCCGCACACGAAATAGTCGGGAATTTCAAACCCGAGGTAGTCGATCGGCACATGCACCTCGCGTCGCGAGGCTTTGTTGAGCAGCGCGCACACCTTCAAACTGGCCGGCTCGCGCGTGGCCAGCAGTTGCAGCAAGTGGTCGAACGTGTAGCCGCTGTCAACGATGTCTTCGATCAAGAGCACGTGGCGGCCGGCGATGTCTTCGCGCAGATCAAGCAGAATGCGCGGCGAACGATTCGACGTGCGCGATCCCGATTCATACGACGACACCGACATGAAGTCGAGCTCGCACGGCACGCTGATGGCGCGCATCAGATCGGACAGAAACACCACGCCACCGCGCAAGATGCCAACCAGCAGCGGGTTGCTGTCGCCGTAATCCCGCGAGATTTGTGCGCCCAGCTCGGCCACACGCGCCTGAATCTGCTCGGCGCTAAAAAGAACGTTGGAGAGATTCACTAGCAAATCATCCCGCGTTTGCCGGCCGGGCCGTGGGCGATCGGGTTCTCGCCGATCCAGCGTTCATCCACCGGCTCGGAGGCGAGCTGGTAGCGGGTGTCGCTGGTCAG
>JANMNW010000447.1:0-25269 GCA_031368515.1 Chloroflexota bacterium | reverse complement strand
CAGTAAGCCGAGAAGCAGTGTGTAATCAGCTGATCACACTCACCGCTTCCAGCTTCACTGCATACCGCTCACCGCTTTTTCCGCTCACCGACAACTGTTGTTACGGCAGCAATACTGTGTCAATCACATGGATCACACCGTTGCTGGCGTAGACGTCGCCGGCGACGATATTGGCTTTGTTGACAGTAAGCGCCTGGCCGCTTCGGCCGATATGCACCCGTCCGCCCTGCAGCGTGCGGATCCAGCGATAACGCCGCACTTGCCCGGCGTCATAGTCTTTGGCCACAACGTGGTAGGTCAGAATCTTGACCAGCTGCGCTTTGTTCTCTGGCTTGAGCAGGTTCTCAACCGTGCCGGCCGGAAGCTTGGCGAACGCATCGTCCGTCGGCGCAAACACGGTCAGTTTGCCGCTCTCAACAGCTTCGGTCAGCCCCGCTGCAGCGAGCGCGGCAGTCAGTGTCTTGAAGCTGCCAGCGGCTTTGGCCACCTCGACGATGTTGCCGGGAGGCAGAAGCACGCTATCGATCACGTGAATCACGCCGTTTTTGGCCTGGATGTCGGCCGACACCACCTTGACTGTGTTTAGCATGACGCCCGCAGCATCGGCTGTGACCTTGATCTTGCTTCCCTGCAGCGTCGCAACGCCGCTGTGCTTGGCCACTGTCGCTGATCCGATGCGACCCTTGGCCACGTGATAGGTCAGGATAGCGATCAATTGATCCTTGTTCTCCGGCTTGAGCAAGCTTTCGACCGTGCCGGCTGGCAATTTCGCGAAGGCCTCGTCGGTCGGTGCGAACACCGTAAACGGCCCGGCACCCTTCAGCGTGTCGACCAATCCGGCCGCGCCCAGCGCCGCGGCGAGCGTCTTGAAGCTGCCAGCCGCCACAGCGGTATCGACGATGTCGGCCAGGCCGGCCTGCGAAGCCGCGCCTGTCACCGGCAGCACCGGGGTGGGCTTGGCGGGCGGCAGAATCACCGCGTCGATCACATGAATCACGCCGTTGCTGGCGATGATGTCGGTGGTCACCACATTGGCGTTGTCGACTTTGACTTTGCCGTCTGCAACGGTGATTTTGACTTCGGCGCCATTGACGGTCTTGGCGCTGCTCAGCTTAACCACATCAGCCGCTTTGACGCTGCCTGCCACCACATGATAGGTCAAGATGTCAATCAGTTGCTGCTTGTTCTCGGGCTTGAGCAGGCTGTCCAAGGTGCCGGCGGGCAACTTGGCGAACGCCTCATCTGTGGGCGCAAATACGGTGAACGGTCCCGGGCCCTTGAGCGTATCCACCAGTCCGGCGGCCTGAACGGCCGCTACCAGCGTCTTGAAGCTGCCCGCGCCAACAGCAGTGTCCACAATGTCTTTGCTATCTTGGGCGTATGCGCCGGGAAGATTTGGCGTAATCGCCAGCGAGCCCATGGCCACGGCGCCCGTCAATACGGTGCGCAAAAATGCACGTCGATTCATATCAGTAACACTCCTTATCAATCACAACAAACCCATCACGGCCCCAATGGCCGCACACATGCTTAATACGCGCCAGCGAAGGCGGCAAATTTCCGCAGCGACTGAGCGTTTGGGGTGACTTGACTGAGCGCAGGGTGAGACGCATCGCCAGCGCGCTACAAGGCCTTGAAGCGCGCGAGGATCTCTTCTTTTTGCGCGGCATGATCGACGATGGGGGCAGGGTAGTGTTCGCCGATCACGCACTTGCACGCGCGCTGCTCAAGCGGCGTCATCTCGTGCGGCGCGTGCACATGGCGATCGGGAACAGTGGCGAGCTCGGGAACCCAACGCCGGATGTAAACGCCGTCGCGGTCAAAACGCTCGCTTTGCAAGCGGGGATTGAAAATGCGGAAGTATGGCTGCGCATCGGTGCCGGTGCTGGCGGCCCATTGCCAGCCGCCGTTGTTCGAAGCAGGGTCGCCATCGACCAGCTGCCGCATAAAGTAGCTCTCGCCCATGCGCCAGTCCAGCAGCAGATCCTTGGTGAGAAAAGACGCCACGATCATGCGCGCGCGATTGTGCATCCAGCCGATGGCGTTGAGCTGGCGCATGGCGGCATCAACGACGGGATAGCCAGTCCTCCCGGCGCACCACGCCTCGTAATAGCGTTGGTCGGTTTTGGCGTCACCGTTGCCCCACCGCAGCGCATCGGTGTTGCGTTTGAAATTGCCCTTGTCCGCATGCGGAAAGTGATACAGCACCTGGTGATAAAACTCGCGCCAGATGAGCTCGCTCAGCCAGGTGTCGAAGCCCGCGCGCTGTGCTTTGTCGACGGTCAGCGCGCCGTCTTCGGCCGCGCGCGCGCAGATGCGCGGTGAAATCGTGCCGAAGCGCAAATGCGGCGAAAGCATCGAAGTGCCCGGCTCGGCCAATTGATCGCGCTGGGCGGCGTACGCGTGCAGCCGGCGGCTTTTGACAAATTCGCGCAGCAGCGCCAATGCCGCCGTCTCGCCGCCCTGCTGAACCTGTTGCGTGCAGGCGAAGCCCAGCGCGCTTTCATCCGGCAAATCGATTGAGCCGGGCCAATCGCCGGAATAGCGCAACGCAGCGTCGTCCAGATCGGCCGGCAGCGGGCGCGGGCGCGACAACCAGGCTTTTTTGTAAGGCGTGAACACCGTGTACGGCTGGCCCGCCTGCGACAGAATATCCGACCCTTCAAACACGGTTAGGTCGCGGTGCGGTTCAACACGCGCGCCTGCGCGCTGAAGCGCCACGGTCGCGGCAGCGTCGCGTGCGCGGGCGCGCGGCGTGTTGTCGCGGTTGAAATAGAGTGCGTGCGCGCCCGTCTCGCGAACGAGCGCCAGCAGCTGCTCCTGGCTGTCGCCGCGCCGCACGATCAAGCGCGAGTGGCGCTGGCGCAGCCGTTCGTCCAGATCGGCCAGAGACTGCAGCAGAAATCTGACGCGCGCGGGGGCGACGTCGCGGCCCCGCAGCAGCCCCTCGTCCAGGACAAACACCGGGATGACCTGGCCGGGATGCTCCGCCAACGCTTGGTTCAGCGCCGTGTTGTCCGTCAGGCGCAGATCGCGCCGAAACCAATGAATGACCGGCATAGGCTAGCGCGCGACGCGCCGCTGCTCCAACAGCCACATGAAGAACTCCGGATCGGCATAGGCGCGCTGCCAGCCTTGATCGTGGTTGGCATCCTCGTAAAAAGTGAATCTGGGTTTGCCGCCGCACTTTTCGAGCGCGCTGACAATCGCCACCGATTCCTTTGGATTGACATTGCGGTCTTTTTTGCCGGCAAACACCCAGATTGGAATGTCCTTGAGCACGCACAGTTGCTTGGCCGAATAGAAGTATCCACCCACCACCGAGATGATCGCCGCAAAGCGGTCCTGGTTCTTCATGGCCAGCGCCCAGGCGCCATAAGCGCCCATGCTCAAGCCGGTGACGTAAACGCGGTCTGGATCGATCGAAAAGTCGGCCTCCAACTCGTCCAGCAACGCCGTGACCGCCGTCACGCTGCCATCCCAGCTTTGAACCGGCGACTGCGGTGACAGCACGATTGCCGGGAAATCTGCTTCGCTTTCCAGGCGCGCGGGCAGCACGGCCCGTTTGACCTTGTTAATGTCCTTTCCCAATTCGCGGGAGCCGTGCAGAAAAATCACCAGCGGGTATTTGGCATAGGGATCCTGGCCATAGGATGCCGGCACATAGAGCAGATAGTTCAGGCGCGCGACGCGTTTGCCAATCTGGGTTTCAAACACATGCGCGTGCTGTCCTGTTGCATAGCCGTTGCCCAAGTCAATCGAGGGCGCGGCCTGTGTCGTCGATGTTGCGACATCGGTGGCCGCGGGCGCCGATGTCGCTGTTGGCGCCGAGGTTGCAGTCATCACCGCCGTCGCCTCGGGTGCGGGCGCGGGCGTGGGCGTTGCCTCTGGCGTTGCCGGCTGCCCGGCTGGGCTGGCAGTGGGTGTCGGCGTCGGCCCGTCGGTTTGCGCCATGAGCGGTTGACTGAAGGCAATTGTTAGCGCGGTGGCAAGTAACGTGGCTTTAATGGGTGAAGACATGCTGTTGGCGGCCTTTTGCGTATGTGTATGCCGTGCGCCTACTTGTCAGGCACGGTGGTCTGCTCGACGGTAAATCCCCCGTCGGCGCTGGTTGGGCTGGCATCCGGCGCGTTTGGCACGGCCGTTTCACCGACGGTGAAGCCCGAGTCGCCGCTGGCGGTTGTCGGCGGCAAAGCCTGCGGTTGCGCCTTGGGCTGCGACTGCGAGGCGTCCTGCGCGGTGACGCAGGCAAACATTCCCAGCGAGAGCACAACTATGGCAGCCAGCAGGCTGCGGCGAGGGTTACGCATAGGGTAAGTCTACCCGGCGGCGGATGCGCCTTTCGTCAGTAATTTTGTACCCAGGCTGGCGCATTCGGGGCGGCCGCTGGCGTATCGGCAGCCGGAGCCGTCTCTTCCGCCGACGCCGTGGTGTCGCGCTCGTGCATGTTGTCCCAGCCGGCGGGTTTGATGGTCATGCGTTCGCCTGCCAGCAAGCCGGAGACGCCGCGCTGGCCGTCCTCAAGCGGGTTATCCGGCACCCAACGGGTTTTCTTTGGCGCGCGATAGCCTTCCGGTTCGGTATACGTGCTGATATAGCCCTCGAAGTTGCGGAACACCAGCCTGTGGTTGGCATGGCTAATGAGGTAGTTGTTTTGCACGGGCACTTTGCCGCCGCCGCCGGGCAAATCCACGCAAAAGGACGGAACGGCATAGCCGCTGGTGTGGCCGCGCAACGCTTCCATGATTTCAAGCCCGGCCGCGACCGTGGTGCGGAAGTGTCCGCTGCCTTCGACCAGGTCGCACATATAGAGATAGTACGGCCGCACGCGAATCTTAACCAGATCCTTGACCAGCTTGAGCATGGTGTTGGGGTGATCGTTGACGCCGGCCAGCAGCACGCTTTGGTTGCCGAGTGGCACGCCGGCATCGGCCAGCTTGGCGCAGGCGCGTTCGAGCTCAGGCGTGATCTCTTTGGGGTGATTGACGTGGATGTTCATCCACAGCGGGTGGTATTTGCGCAGCGTCTCGACAAACTCGTCGGTGATCCGTTGCGGCATAAACACCGGCACGCGCGAGCCGATGCGGATGACTTCAATATGCGGGATGTCGCGCAAGCCCGCCAGCAGCTCATCCAGTATTTTGGGGCTGAGCGTGAGTGGATCGCCGCCGCTGAGCAGCACATCGCGCACCTGCGGCGTTTTTCGCAGATATTCAAGCTGCTTCAGATAGTTGGCGCGATTGAAAAATGCCGCGCTGGGCTCGCCCACCACGCGGCTGCGCGTGCAGTAGCGGCAATAGGAGGCGCACTGCGTGGTCACCAGCATCAGCACGCGGTCGGGATATCGATGAACCAGACCGGGCACTGGCGAGTGCTCGTCTTCGCTCAGCGAGTCTTCCATCTGCGATTCAAACGCCTGCAATTCCTCGGCGCGGGGGATCACCTGCAAGCGCACCGGGCATTCCGGATCGTCGGGATCGATCAACGACGCAAAATACGGCGTGATGTCGACGCGGAATTTGTTGGGTGCCTTCAGCCCTTCCACTTCGCTTGCCGTGAGATTGATAAAGCTGGCAAACTCCTCATACGAGTTGATGCGATTGGCCAGCTGCCAGCGCCAGTCGTTCCATTGAGCATCCGGCACATCCGCCCAGGGCTTGGCTCTGAGTGTGCTCGCTTGTGTGAGTTTGTATGGAGTGGTCATAGGCTGTGATAACCAAAAGCCCGCCGGTTGCTTTTCGGACAGGCTTTGAAGGCGCTATTCGAATTTGAGCGAAGGATCGATTCTGGCGATAATCGCCTTGAGTTCAGTGAGCGTCTTGCCGCCGCCCTCGTTTTTTCCGTTGACGACAAAAGTAGGCGTTGAACCCACCTGCTTGGCGTTCGCTTCATTGGCCATTTCGGTGACTGTGGCCTTGTGCGTGCCGCCATCCACGCAACTGTTGAACTTGGCAGTGTCCAAACCCTGGATCATGCCGCCCATCGTCTTCAAGCGCGCGATGCTGAACTGGCCGACATTTTCGTCAAACTGATTGCCGAACAGGATGTTGTGCATCTCCAGGAACTTGCCCTGATCGGCGGCGCACATGGCCGCGTTGGCGGCGTCTTCGGACTCCGTGCTCCCTGCTTTGCGCGACTGAAGGAAAGTCAAAAATCTGTAGTCGTAACGCACTTTGCCAGACTTGGCCAGCCCGACAATGATGGCATCTTCGTTGGCCGCCCATTGCGCGCCGCAAGCCGGGCACTGATAGTCTATGAACTCCTCGATTTTGATCGGCGCGTCTTTGGGTCCCCAGCCGTAGCCTTCGGCGTTTGCCGGAATGGTGCGCGCGACCGGCTGCGGCGCAGGCAGCGGCACTTCAGGCGCCTTGTTGCCAAGAGAGGTGTTGTTTGAAAGAATGGCTGCGCCGCCGATGACCACGATCGCCAGGCCGGCAATGATCGCGATGACTTGAATCATCTGCTTGCGCGATTGCTCTTGCTGGCGTTGTTCTAGTTCTCTGCGTTTCGACATTGTGTCCTCTCGATCATTGCATCGAAAATAATGAATCCATCAAATGTTATCCGCTATTGCGTGATACGTGAAGAGCGCGCGTCACCTTATAACAAATTTTTAAGATCGGCTCTAGCGCAAGACGATCGCTCCGGACAGTTCCAGCGCGCCGCTGTCATGAAACCCCAGCCGTTCAGCAAGCCTGCGCGAAGCGACGTTATCGCTGCGCGTGATATACAACGGCGCGCGGTTGCGCTCTTGCAGCGCCACGCATACAGCGCTGACCACCGACTTGCCAAAGCCGCGCCGCCGCGCACCTTCAACCACTTGCACATACACCTCGCCGTAGCGCGACGAGATCCACGACGTGCCGGCTTCCGCCGCGTTGCTGCCGTCGCGCGCGGGAATCGACGCGCGCAGCATGCCATCCGGCGTTTTGCTGCTTTGCACCAGAATGTTGACCACCGGTTGAAACCGGTCTTTTGCGAGAGTGTAGACCGAGTTGGTCGACGCGCCGTTAATGTGACACAGCGCGCTGATGTCGGGTTGCAGAGAAGGCGGCGCGCTCAACAGGTAGTGCCTGCCAGGGACCAGCGCTTCTTTGAGCGCCTCGCGCAGCGCATCGGCATCGTCGCCGCGCATCACCACCAGCGGCCGAAACAAATCGACACCGGTTTGACACACC
The DNA here is from genome assembly GCA_031368515.1 of Chloroflexota bacterium. Taxonomy (GTDB): domain Bacteria; phylum Chloroflexota; class Anaerolineae; order J036; family Brachytrichaceae; genus CANJQH01. Next base: position 18,091 of record JANMNW010000447.1, on the reverse strand, counting down.
GCGACAAACGCGCGTGTCAGGCCGTTTGAGCTGGTGCGAATGAAAAGCTTGACTCGGCGGGCGTCGTGTTCAAGCGCAAAGTACGACGTAAGCGCGTCGGCCGGCGACTGTGTGAGGAGTTGCGCCGCATCCACGCGCAGCTGCGGTGTTGCATCTGCCATGTGCGTGCAGTTTAGCAGGTGCAGCTATCCGTTGTCTTCCGGAAGGTCGAATTCAAACTCGCTCGGGATCACTTTGGCGCGGCCTTTGCCAAGCGCGACCACCAACCCGCCGCTGCCATCGGGCGCAGGCACGGCGAGCGGCCGGCTCCACGTCGTGAAGTCGCATTCGGGATAGCGCACGCAGCCATAGAATGAGCGGCCGCCCTTCCTGGCGCGCTTCTCGGCCAGCTTGCCGCCGCACTTCGGGCATTTGACGCCGGGAATGCTGATCGGCTCGACATGCTTGCAGGTCGGAAAGTTCGAGCAGCCGATGAATTTGCCAAAACGGCCCTGCTTGAACAACAGCGGGGAACCACAGTCGGGGCACAGTTCGCCGGTCGGCTCGATTTTGCGCTCAACCTTCTGGATGGATTCGGCCGCCACCGCCACCGCCAGCTTGAACGGGTCATAGAACTCGTGCAGCACCGGCTGCCAGGGTCTGCCGCCGGTCTCGATGCTGTCAAGTTCTTCTTCAATATGCGCGGTGAAGCCCACATCGATGTACCGGCCGAAGTTGTCCACCAGCAAATCGTTGGCGGCAAAGCCAAGATCGGTTGGCATCAACTGCTTTTGCAGGCGCCGCACATAGTTGCGCGCCTGAATGGTGGTCATGATCGACGCATAGGTGCTGGGCCGGCCAATGCCGTACTCTTCAAGCGCTTTGACCAGGCTGGCTTCGGTGTAGCGCGGCGGCGGTTGCGTGAAATGCTGTTCCGGAATCAGGCGCACGAGATCGAGCGCCTCATTGGCCGCCAGTTGCGGCAGGCGGCGATCTGCGCTGGCCGCCGCCGGCTCTTCGCCTTCGGCCGGTTTGTCGCCTTCGTCGCGGCCTTCTTCGTAGACGCGCAGAAAGCCGCTGAACTTCAGCACCGAACCGGTGGCGCGAAACCAGTAAAGCGACAGCGGGCTGTACTCGGCTGGCGTCTGGCCGTCGCCAGGCGCGACCGGCACATGCGCCGGCTTCGCATCGATATCCGCCGTTGTGGCGTCAAAGATGGCGTTGGCCATTTGGCTGGCGACGAAGCGCTTCCAGATCAGATCGTACAACTTGTATTGATCCGGATCGAGAAACTGGCGCACTTGCTCCGGCGCGCGGAAGACCGAGGTTGGTCTCACTGCTTCGTGCGCTTCCTGCGCGTTTTTGGCGCGTGATTTGTAGACCGGCGGCGCATCCGGCAATAATTCAGCGCCCATGCGCTCCGAAATGTATGCGCGCGCCTCAAGTTGCGCGCTTTCCGCCACATTGGTGGAGTCTGTGCGCATGTAGGTGATCAGACCGGTGGTGCCTTCTCCCACATCCACGCCTTCATAGAGCGACTGCGCAACGCCCATGGCGCGCCGCGCGTTGAATCCCAACTTGCGGCTCGCTTCCTGCTGCAGCGTGCTGGTGGTGAAGGGTGCGGCCGGCCGGCGCTGCCGCTCTTTGGTTTCGATCTTCGCCACCGCATACGACGCGCCATCCAACGCGTCCAGAATGGATTTGGCGTCGGCTTCGGTTTTTAGGTCGGGGTCCTGGCCGCGCAGTTTATGAAAGCGCGCGACAAACGACGGGCCGCCGTTCAGCTTGGCCAACTCGGCTTCAAGCGACCAGTATTCGACCGGCACAAAGGCTTGAATCTCGCGCTCGCGCTCGACCACCAGCCGAACAGCGACCGACTGCACCCGCCCGGCGCTCAGGCCGCGCATGCTGAGTTTGTCGCTGACCAGCGGGCTGAGCTTGTAGCCGACCAGACGATCGAGGATGCGGCGCGCCTGTTGCGCGTTGACCGCGTTCTCATCGATTTCGCGCGGGTGGGCAAAGGCGTGGTTGATTGCGTCCGGGGTGATCTCGTGGAATTCGACACGTTGCACGGGTTTGCCTGCGGTTTCTGCGGCCAGCGCAGTTTTCAAATGCCAGGAAATCGCCTCACCTTCACGGTCCGGGTCGGTGGCCAGCCAGATGGCGTCGGCATTGCGCGCCAGCGCCTTGAGCTCCTTAAACGTGGCCTTTTTGGCCATTGGCACGATGTAGGTTGGCTCGAAGTCGTTGTCCACGTCGACGCCCAGCCGGCTCTTGGGTAAATCCCTGATATGGCCGATGGAGGCTTTGACTGTGTACTTGCGCCCCAAAAACTTGCCGATCGTTTTGGCCTTGGTAGGCGATTCGACAATCACAAGCGGGCCGTTGTGCGCGCGGGTGTTATCGCCTGCGGCGCGCTTGCCGCCCTTGGCCGCTTTGCCGCCCTTGGCCGGCTTCTCCTTTTTGACTCGCGGCTTGCGAATCACCACAGGCGGTGTCATGCCTTCGTGTTCGGGCGTGCGGCCCATCTTGAAGACTTTTTCACTTCCGCAATTGGAGCAGGTGCCCTGTGTGGCAGGCGACCCGTTCTCAAAGAAGATCGGTTTGGGATTCAGCAAGTCGTGCTTGCCGCGGCATTTGAAACAATATGCTTGCATGGTTACGCTGCGCGCCCTTCTTCTATATTGATACCGCATTGCGGCGCGGAGGATCTGACACTTGTTGACAGCCTGTGGCTGGCATGCCGGGTAGCCGGCGGAAGCGTTCACCGCCCGAGAATGGCCGATATTTCGGAGAGAAAGCGCTCTGTTCCGAACTTTTCCGAGTGTTCCCGGATGGCCGAAGGCGCGAAGGTTACCACACGATACTTTTCAAGCGCTTCAATAAGGGCGTCAACGCGCTGCGAGTCGAACATAACTCCAGTGACGCCATCGATCATGGTATCGAGCGCGCCGCCTTTGGCAAAGGCAATGACAGGCTTGCCGTATGCCATGGCCCGGATGGGCGCGATGCCGAAATCTTCAAAGCCCGGGAAGACGAATGCGCTGCAACGCTTCAGCAAATCCGCCAACGCCGCTTCGCTCACCCGGCCGGCAAACGTGATGTTGGCGCCGGCATGGCTGGCGGCCAACGACTCCAGCCGGGGCCGATCGCGCCCATCGCCAGCGATGATCAGCCGGCGGCCCAGGCGGGCGCAGGCGTCGATCACCAAATCGATGCGCTTGTAGGGCAGCAGACGCGAAACGACCAGCAGATAGCCATCGTCGGCTGGGGCGGGCAGGGGCGGCAGATCGACAGGGGGATACACGAGCAGCGACTCGCGGCCGTAGTAACGTTTGATGCGGTCTTGCACTTCGCGCGAGATGGCGATAAAGGTGTGCACGCGCTGAGCCGCCCGGGATTCCCAGCGCCGCAACTGCGCGTTAAGCGCGTTTAGGATGCCGATGCTGGCGGCGGGAATGCGTTCGCGCTCGCGATAACTGGCGAAATCGTAGGTGAAACGCGTGGGTGTCAGGCAATAGCACACATGCCGGGCGGCCGAATTGGCCGGCGTCGCGCCGATGCAAAACGCGCTTTTGTTGCTGAACAGCAGCTCGTGTTCGACCGGAATCGTGTAATGCGCCCACACCCAGGCGAAAAGCGGCATGAACGGCTGGTGGCGACGATGAATGTGTGGAATCCGGTCGAGCCAGGTACTGCGGATGTCCCAGCGGCGCCATTCCACCGGCATCCGTGCGCGATAATAAATGCTGGTGAACACCGGCGCAGCGGGATACGCGCGGTGCAAGGTCTGAAGAACGTCTTCTGCGCCGCCGAGCTGATTGAGCCAGTCGTGAATGAGGGCGATGGGCATTTTCAAGTCCCAAGTCCCGAGCGCCGGGTCCCAAGCAGCGGCATGCACAATTGTGGTACGGCTCGGGACTCGGCACTCGGGACTGTGCGCTGTCTTCTCTACTGCACCGACCGGAGCACCTTTACAAACTCATCGATCTGCGCTTTGAGCGGCGTGTCGCGGATCTGCACCGCGACGGGTACATCGAAATTGATCGGGACGGTGGCTTTGACCGGGATACTCTGTTTGATCGATACCGGCACCTTGAGGTTGATGGGAACAGATGTCTTGATCGGCACGTTGAAATCGATCAGGCCAAGCAACGGCACTTCCTGCTTGATGTTTACGACAGTGTCGATGGGCAGATTTTCATTAATGGTGATGCTTTCGGAATACGCGAAGGGCACGGTTGTGTCCACGGTTATTTCCCGATTGACGCGCACAGTGGTGGCGATTGTGCTGTTGCCAAGCGCCTCCAGTTTGTCGGCGGCGCTTGCGGCAAATGCGCGCGCGGCACCGATCGCGATGACGAGCCCGGCAATTATCACGATGTTGATAGCAAGCGAGAGCAGGGCGATCATCCAGAGCAAGACCGGCGCGCCCCGTTGCGTGGAAGTGGTCATGGGGCGATTGTAGTGCGCGTGCCAGCAACTTTCTGGCGGGGCGAGTGTTGCATTCATTAATGCGTCTACGGCTTGCAGTTTTCTGCGCGGGACACATAACACGAGACGGCTTTGCGTGCTTTTTTGGAATGTGGTTACGCAAATGTGCTTGATTGTGCCCATGACAGGGGGCGTGTGGCGGGAAATAGAATCTGATTCATACTACGAGCCGTGCCGGCTTCGTGCTTGGACGACCGGTCGGTGGTCAAGTGAAACACAAAACATCAATGCGTGTTTAACAACCCATTAGGAGGAAGAATCTACGATGAACTCAAAAGCATTAACAGCCGCTGCAATTGCAGGCGCAGGCATAGGCCTGTTGTCGTCCATTCCGATTTTGAACCTTGTCAACTGCCTGCTTTGCGCCTGGGTATGGGGTGGCGGCATCTTCGCCATCTGGCTCTACAAACGCAACTCGGGCGAGATGGCTGTCCCGTCAAACCAAGGCGCCCTTATCGGACTGGTGGCCGGTGTTATCGGCGGCCTGATTGCCGGCGTGCTGGGCTCGATTCTGGGCGCAGGCAGCTTTGCCGCAGTGGCCAGCCAGATGCAGCAGCAAATGTCTTCGCTCGACCCGGCCCAGCGTGAGCAATTGCAGGGGATGGTCGACGCCATGGCGTCAGGTGGCCTGGGTATCGTGACGATTTGCATGAGCGTGGGCATTTATGGCGTGTTCGGCTTGATCGGCGGCTTGATCGGCGCGGCCACCATCGGCAAGCCCAAAGCCGTGGGCACGTAATACTGTCATGAACGCGGTGCGGGGTGGAAGCACTGTGCGCCGCGTGAATTGAATTTATCCGTTTTCGTTTCTTTGGAGGATGCAGAATGCTAAATCGAATTATTGGAGTCTTGACGTTGCGGGCGCCGGTCTACAAAGAGATCGCCCACGACCCTGCTGCGACCAATCAGGCCGCGATCATCGCGATTATTTCCGCCCTAATCGGCGGCGTGGGCAGCTACTTTGCCGCCCAGGCGGCCATGGCCATGGTCTCTCAGATTGCCGGCGCTGACGGAGCGGTTGCCGCAGCCGGCGCCGCGCCAAGCCTGATCGGCAGCGTGGTCAGCGGCGTGATCGCTTCATTGATCGGCTGGGTGCTCGGCAGCTGGCTGCTTGCGTTTGTCGCCAAGACTTTCTTTAAGGGCGAGACGAACATGAGCGAAATGCTGCGCGTCAACGGGTATACCCGCGCGTTTGGCTTTGTGCAGATCCTGGCCTTTATCCCGTGCCTGGGCAGCTTGATTGGGTTAATCGCGGCCGTTCTCGGCATTGTGGGCAACGTCATCGGCATCCGCGAAGCGGCTGGCTTTGATACAACCAAGGCCGTTTTGACGGCCATCATCGCTGGTGTGATCACCTTCTTGATCGCCGGCGTGATCGGCGGCCTTGTGGGCGGCGCGCTTGGCGCAGGCGGCTCAATGATGCCTGCCATTCCCGGCGCACAATAGTTCAGCGCGCGCGAAATGGTCAAAGCGAGGCCCGGATGTTAATCCGGGCCTCGCTTTGCTTTTCCGTCCAATGTCAGGCGTCGTGTTCGAGACGCTTGCGCGTTTCGCGGCGGCGCCCGGCAAACATCAGGTTCATGACGGCCCGGCCGATCAACGCGTCGCCCAGCCGTCCAAGCAGCCCCAGTGGCGGCTGATAAGTGATGCGATCGATCACCAGGGTCTCGCCGGCGCCGCGCGCTTCAAAGGCATGCTCATGCTGCCACGCCTTGAACGGACCTTCCGCGCCGATTTGTTCGTCTATGAAGCGCGTGCGCGGTGAAAACTCGATCACGCGCAGCCGCCAGCGCAAGCTGAGCGGGCCGACCCCCAGCCGCATGGCAAACGTGCTGCCGGCGACCACCGGCCGATCGACCGATTCGACGCGAATGCGCAATGGGCCCGGCATTACATCTGGCAGCGCGGCCGGGTCGCTGTGGAACTGCCAGACCGTCGCTAGCGGCGCGCGCAGGGTGAAACGATGTTCATAAACAGTCATGATAGAAAACGCGAATCGGGTTTCGCATCGGCGCAGCGGCCTGATATCGAAACCCGATTCACCGGCGCCATGGCGCCATCAACACAAACAACCCAGCAGACTTATACAACCCAACACACTCATAAATTCATCGCCAACCCGCACAACACATTGCATAGATCGCGGCCATCGCGCCGCGCAAATGCCGTTTAGCGATACTCGGCTTTGCCAAGCGATCGCGACACCAGCCTGCCCAGCGTCATGTCACGCACGAATCCGATTCCGTCGCGCAACTTGGCTGGCTTTACGCCAAACACCTTCTCAGTGGCGTTGTCCGTGGCCAAATTGTCTTCGCCCAGCTGCGCCAGCAGGCTCGGCGTCACGGGTGGCTTTGGCAGCAGCGCGTCCATCAAGCCCACAGCGATGCGCAACAGCGGCACCGGCATGTGCAACTTGATGCGCTTGAGGCGCATCTCCGCCAGGATCAGATCGATGATCTGTTCGAGCGTGAGCACTTCGCCGCCGCAAATTTGCAGCCGGCTGTTGCGCGCAGCAGGAAGGCTGAGCGCGCGAGCGGCGCACGTGGCCACATCGCTGGCCGCGATCGGCTGAAAGCGCGAGCGCCCATTTCCCGGCACCACCATGATCGGCGGCACGCGCGCCAAGCCGGCGAAGGTGTTGAGAAACTCGTCGCCTGCGCCAAAGATGACGGATGCTTCGAGCACGGTGTAGCCGATGCCGCTGCCGATCAAATGATTCACGCCGCGGCCCTGCGTGCTGGCCAGCGGATAGGGGCGTTTGCTATCCGCGCCCAGGCCCACCACGGTGACGATGTGCTCGACGCCTGCGGCTTTGGCCGCTTCGACCACATTGATTGTGCCGATGGCATTGACCGCTTCCATCGTCACTGCGCCTTTGTCGCGGTTGACCGCTGCAAGATGCACCACGCGGTCGACGCCGTTCATGGCTGGGCCGAGTGTCTCTGGCCGCGTGACATCACCGACGACCGGGCGCGCGCCCATGGCGGTCAGCTTGGCTGCCTGCCGCTCGCTTCGTATCAGCCCAACCACTTGCGCGCCTGCCAGCGCTGGATCGGATTTCAGGGCGCGTATGGTGTATTGTGCAAGATAACCTCCTGCACCGGTCACAAGGATCGAACCCATCGTGTTCATAGTTTGCACAAGAATTGTTAGATTAATATGAGTCCGTACATCTGCAAAGCCAAATGTGGCCGACTAACGGGGTCTGCCAGCCAAATTGTCAGCATGACAATGCCCGCTCCTGGTGAAAAACCGCCGGTCAGTTGCCGGCGGCAGCCAGCAAGGATGCGAGATAGGGTTGCAAAGCATCATGCTGATCAGCTGGCACGACCGAAAGGACTGTATCGCAGAACCGCGCAGCGCACATCCGCAGTTGCTGCGACAGGATGCCGTCGTCGTTTAGCGAGTCCCATTCCCAAAACGCTTTTTCAGCCAGGACGTCGGGCAGGCCAAACGCCACGGCAGAATCGAACACCTGAAACAGATTCTGACTGGCGGTCATGGCACGCTCCAATTTTGGCGCGTGCGTGTTGAAGTCAATCGGGTCGGCCGCGATCGCCTGGCTGCAGGCATGCACTATGTCCGTTTGGCGGCGCCGCAGCGTCTCCAGCAACATTGGCCGTCTGCGCTGTGTGGGCTGCGCAGGGATTTGTCGATGCCGCGCCAGTTGAACGAGCTGTTGCGCCGCTTCGGCCGCATGTACGCCGACATAGTGCGCCGGCACCCGCTCACGCAGCGCTGGAATCAAGTTGAAGATTCGCCCGCCATAGGCGACGGGAAATGGGCGGCCCATTTGGACATATAGACCCTCGATCAGCGTGAGCATCTGCGCCGCGGAACTTAGGTGTGTTGCAGACAGCAGTAACAGGCTGGCCGATGTCTCAGTCAGCGTCTCATGCAGGCGCTTTTGCGGCGTGTCTTGGCCCAGATAGACGACGGGATAACCCAAGCGGCGCAGGAAGAGCGTGGTGACCAGCAGGCCAAGCTCGTGCTGTTCGCCTGGCGCGCAGGCGGCCACGATCTTTTCTGCGTGCACAGGCGCGGGCGACGCCGCTATGAGCGCGCTGAGCTTGCGGCGGATCAAGTTGGCGGCAAAATGCTCTGCGCCGATGCTCATTTCGCCCGCGTGCCAGCGCGCGCCAATGGTGGCCAGCGCCGGCTGGATGATGGCTGTGCAAACGTCCTCGACGGTGTGGAGCGAAAATGCCTCGGAAAACACGCGCTCCACGGCGGCTTCGTCAAAGCGCGCGGCTGCGGCAATCAGATCATTGCGCAAATGCCCGGTGGACGCGGGCGCCGGGAGCGCGCCTTCCTGCGTGCGCGGTTCGGGGGGAGAGGGCTGGGTGTCGGGCGCACTTTCGCCGCGCCGTATTTGCGCGTGCATCAATGCTACGGCGTGGCTGATGCTCATTCCGGCGTCGACTTGCGACTTGAGCCAGCGGATGACCGCCACGTCACGCGCGGAATAGAGCCGGTAGCCGCTTTCGGTGCGCGGCGGCGCCGGAACGCCATAGCGCCGTTCCCATGCCCGCAGGGTCGCTGCCGCCACGCCCGTCTGCACGACGATGGCTTTTACGTTGTAACTGGGTTCGGTGCTGTACTGCTCAAACATGCGTCATGAAACCTGCAAGCCGATCACATCTTCCATCCGTTCGCGGGGCCGAATTACGCGCCAGCGCCCGCCCTCAACCATCACCTCCGCGGCGCGCGGCCGCAGGTTGTAGTTGGAGGCCATGCTGCGGCCGTATGCGCCTGCGCCGCCGATGGCCAACACATCGCCTCGCGCCACGGGTGGCAACTGGACATCGTGGCCCAGAAAATCGCCTGATTCGCAAATCGGGCCCACAACCTCGCATGCGGCCCAACCTGTGCTCGGGACGGTGTCACGCCCCACGAGCGCTATGGCATGCGTGGCGCCATACAGCGCCGGGCGGATCAGATCGTTCATGGCCGCATCGACGACGACAAATCGTTTGTCTCCGCTGGTCTTAGTGTACAGCACCTGTGACAGCAACGTGCCAGCGTTGGCAATGATAAAGCGCCCAGGCTCAAGCTGCAGGGCGACATTGTCGCCTTTCAGCTCGCTAACGATGGCGTTGGCGATGCCGTCCAGATCCGCATCCTGCTGATCGGCGCCATACGCAACGCCAAAGCCGCCGCCCATGTCGAGGTGCGAAATGGCCGCGCCCAGCTGCCGGCACTGCCGCAGCACGTCGCGCATCACGCGCGTCGATGCGGCAAAGACATCCGGCTGCTTGATGGTCGACCCGTTGTGCACATGCAAGCCTTCGATGCTCACGCCCGGCGTGCTGTGCCGGCCGCGCACAAGCATCAGCGCCTCGTCGATCGCCAGGCCGAATTTGCTGCCGGTTGCGCCGGTCGCAAGATACGCATGCGTGCGCGGATCCACGCCGGGGTTGACGCGCAACGCCACGCGCTGCACGCGCCCGTGCCCTTGCGCGATGCGGCTGAGCGAGCGCAGTTCCTCCACGTTTTCGACGTTGATCCAGCCAATTCTGGCGCGCACTGCGGCATCCAACTCCGCGTCGCTCTTGCCCACGCCCGCAAAGACGATGCGCGCGGGTTCGGCGCCGGCTTCAAGCGCGGCACGCATCTCACCGGCGCTGACCACATCGAATCCGGCGCCCAGACCGCGCAACACCCGCAGAATTTCAAGATTGGCGTTGGCTTTCACCGCGTAGCACAGCGTCACGGTCATGCCCGCGCAGTGACTTGCCGTGGCCCGCGCGAAGGCGTCGGCCAGTTGCCGATAGCTAGCCACAATGCGCTCGTGGGCGTAGACATAGCAGGGCGTGCCGACCTGCGCTGTGATTTCGAACAACAAAGCCTCGGGGATGCCTGCGGAAGCGGAGTAGGTGCCCATGCGACTTAGTAGATGAACGGGATCAGCTTTTTGACGCGCTTGCGATAATCGTCATAGCGCGGATAGCGCTGCATTAGCATGCGTTCTTCAAAGCTTGCCTTGCGGCTAAAAAACGCGAATACGACGAGGCTGAAAATGAGCCCCAGCGCGCTGTTGGCGAACAAGGCCAACCCAAAGAGCGCCAGGATGATGGCGGTGTAAATCGGATGGCGCACGATGCCATAGGCACCCGTGTCCACCAGCGTGCCGCTATTGAGCGGTCGCGGGAACGGCGTGAGGTTGCTGCCGAGATTGGCGACAGCAGCCGCCAAAAGCACGCCTGCGGCCAGCGTCAAAACGATGCCGACGCCCTGACCCAGAAGCGCGAATGGTGCGCTCCATGCGCGCTCCCAGCCCGCCTGGCGTGCAAAAAGCACGACGGCGGCCATGACTGGAATGAGCACAAACTGGGCCAGCACCCACAGCCCGCCGCGCCGCACAAAATTGGAATCCCGCATGACCGCAGCTTAGCATGCGCGGCGGGCTTCGGCGTTTTTCGTCCCGTACTTAGCGCGAGACCACCGGCAGAAGCAGCGTCGACTGCGCGACGATCAGTGTGAGCTGGGCGTCGGAGCTGGCCCCGTCGCTGTCGGTCAGCCGCAGGCTCACGGTGTTTTCGCCCGATGCAATCGCGCCGGAATCGCCGCTCAAGACGGTGGCCGCAGACTGAGTTGACACGTTGATCGAGCTGGGCGCCGAGACGACGTTAACCCCTGCGAAGCCATCTTCCGGATCGAATGCCACAATCGTGTAGTGAAACTCGCCGGAGGCGACCAGCGCGGTCGCCGAAGCCAGACGGGGCAGCTCGTTCACATTGAGTACATTGATGACAACCGGTTGCGAGAAAGACGCGCCCGCCGGGTCTGTGGCGCGGATGCGAATGCGGAGCTGCGGCCGCGTTTCATAGTCGAGCGCGCGAGCGGTGATCAGCTGCGTGCCGCTGATGCGGAAGAAGGCGTTGTCGGTTGCGCCTTCGCCCGGCGCCAGTTCAAATGTGTGGCCGTCGGAGTTGTCCGGATCGCTCGCGGTCAGAATGCCGATGGTGGAGCCGATGGCCGCGTCTTCGTTGACGCCGCCGGCGCTGCTGGCGATGCTGGTGGGGGGCTGGCTCTTTGGCAGGCCGATGATAGTGACGGTGTAGTCGAAGTTGCGTGCGCTGCCGTTCACGATCACGTTGCTCACTGACACGCGCACCGGCTGGTCGCTTGCCGGTTCGGGCCAGCTGGCGCCGTCGCTCAGGCCGTTGGGAATCCAGACCAGCGTGTTTTCGCCATAGCCATTGGCTACAGCTTCAAGCCGCACCGGCCTCGGAGCGCCGTTCTGGCTCATAGTGACAGAAGCGCGGGTGAAATCTGCGCCGGGGTAGGACAGCGACCAGCGCGGATAGACCGTGGTGTATGGCACAAAACCTGGCGGCGGCCAGGCCACAAACTGATCGCGTGTGCCTGGGCGCGGCTTCCAAATATTGGTGTCGATCACCCACAGCGTGTTTGCCGCGCGATAGGCGCCGCCCTGCGGCACATCGCCCATGCCCATTTCAAGTGTCTGCGGATACAGCATCCAGCGCCGGTGGCCGACGGCGGCGTTGTTGGAGCCGTAATCCCACATGTAAAGATCGGTGCTTTCTACGCCGCCTGCTCCCAGAATGAGATTGGAATTTCTGGCAGCCAGTTGCCCCTCGTTTGAAAAGCACGCCCAACTGCTGGGCGGATTGTGGCTAAGCTGCCCGTTTGCGCTGATCATCAGCGCCATCTTCTGTGCATGGGCGTTGTAGGTGGCGTTGAAGGTGACGTTGGCGGGCACACCGGCCATGGCGCGAAACCAATTGATGCGGCGCAGCGTGCTTTCGCGCAGCGCGGCCGGTATATCGCCGGCGTTGCAGGCGCTTTGGCTGCCGGTCCAGCTGCTTGGCAAATCGCTGCCGGACTCGTATTCACTCGCGTACAGGCTGAGCACGCTCTCGCGGCTGTTCGTGTCAATGAGCAGCGCCTCGCGCGTGGAGCGGGCGGTCATTGCATCGGCGGCTTGCAGCGGCGCAAGGTCGCCGGTAATCGTCAAGGCCGGCGCGCTGCCGAACTCTGCGATCGTATCCGTTGCGGGGCCGTTATGATTGCCCGGATCGATCTGGGCCTTCACTGACGTATGTGACAACAATGCATAGCTCAAGCACAGCGCGACTGTAATCAGGCGCGACATGCTTTTGCGAGGCTGCGATTTGTTGTTCATGCTTAAGGTTTCTTGCGATATCTTTCGCTATCGTCTATTGCAGCAAAACGATAGAAGGGTGGCGTAGGAACACGCAGATATACGTAACGTTCTATACCTTAACCACACAACAGCCTCATGTTTGCGACCGAACTCGACTTCCAACTTTCGGCTGAGAGAATTGCTCAGACTCCAGTTGAACCTCGCGACGCAGCCAGACTTTTGATGGTCGATCGCGCCACGCGCAAGTTGAACCACGGACACTTTCGCGATCTTGAGATGTTGTTGCGGCCTGGCGATCTTTTGGTCGCCAACGACACCAGCGTGCTCAACGCGCGGTTGCGCGGGCGCAAACTCAGCGGCGGCGCGGCCGAAGTGTTGCTGTTGCGCAAGCTGGGCCCGACGCAATGGGAGGCGCTGGTGGGTGGCCGGCGCGTGCGCAAGATCGAGTTTGAAGGCGGGGTGCGCGCTGATGTGCGTCCAGCCGACGTCGACGGCCCGACGCGGATCGTGGAATTCGACCGGCCCATCGAAGCGCATCTTGCGCAGCTTGGCGAAACCCCCTTGCCACCGTATATACACGAGCGATTGTCCGATCCTGAGCGCTATCAAACGGTGTATGCCCGTGTTGCCGGATCGGCCGCCGCGCCGACAGCCGGATTGCACTTCACGCCGCGCTTGCTGGATGCGCTGCGCGCCCGCGGTGTGGGAGTGGCCTTTGTGACGCTGCATGTCGGGCTTGACACCTTCAAGCCGCTGGAGAGCGAGGTGGTTGAGGAGCACCGCATCCACAGTGAATGGTGTGAGCTGCCGCAGGCGACGGCCGATGCGATCAACTCCACGCGCCGAGCGGGCGGCGCAGTGATCGCGGTGGGCACGACCAGCGCGCGCGTGTTAGAGAGCGCGCGCCGTTTCCAGCCGGCTGCTGAGCTGCAAGCTGGCGACGTGCGCGGGTTTAGCGGGTTTACCGATTTGTTCATCACACCTGGCTACTCGTTTAGGGTTGTCGATCAACTGATCACGAATTTCCATCTGCCGCGCTCGACGCTGCTGGCGTTGGTTGGCGCGCTGATGGGCCTTCAGTTCATGCATGAGGCCTATGCCGAGGCCATCGCTCAGCGCTATCGCTTTTTCTCGTTTGGCGACGCCATGTGGATTCGCTAAAGCCAGAAGATTGTAGAATCGCGCCAACGCCTAGGCTGCATGTTCGGCCCACGGCACACCATTCGTCAACCTGACGCTGTGGGCAGTCGGTTTTCTAAGCCGATTGCCTGATTGGCCGGTATCGGGGTTCATTTGCAGTCAAAAACAGGCGTTGTCTCAAAAACGGCGCGTTTTTTGAGCGCGTTTGGATGGCGGTTGTGCGCTCAAGCTGAAAACTCACAGAAATCGCGGATATGGCGACAATCATTATTTTTGATGTAAGTAATCAGGAGTCACACAAAATGGCACTTTCTAAAGCAGAAGCAACTTGGGTCGGAACATTGAAAGAAGGTTCGGGCAACATGAAGGGGGGCAGCGGATTTTTTGACGGCGCGTACACGTTCGCCTCGCGCTTTGAGGGCGATACCAAGGCCACCAACCCAGAAGAATTGATCGGAGCGGCGCTTGCCGGATGCTTTTCGATGTTTCTTTCAGGCCAGCTCACGCGCGCCGGGTTTACGCCCACGCGCATCCACACCACCGCAAACGTGCACCTGACCGACGGCCCGACGATCAGCTTGATCGAATTGAATTGCGTGGCCGAAGTGCCAGGTCTCGATGAAAACACGTTCAATGAGAAAGTGGCCGTTTCAAAAGCCAATTGCCCGGTTTCGAAGGCGCTGGCCAGCGTGGAGCTGAAGCTCACCGCCACGCTCAAATCGTAGACCGTTGCATGTGGTGAGAGCCGGCCCGCCGCCGTCTCTCACCACGCACCTTTACCGCACCATGACCACACCCCTCGAGTTCTATCGCGAACACGGTTACTTTGTCGCAAAGGCTGTTTTTTCACCATCCGAAGTGGCCGAGCTGGAGCGCGATTTTGACCGCATCGTCGCCCAGTTGATGGCCAGCAATGAAACGATCAACGCGCGCTGGAGCGGGGCCGAGGTCGAGAAGCTTGGCGCCACCGACACCGTGATTTATCACACGCACAATGTGCAGCAGTACTCCGCAGCGTGGACGCGCGCCGTCATGAATCAGAGGCTGCTCGACGCCTTCGAATCGCTGATTGGACCGGACATCGTGTTGCATCACACCAAGCTTTTTCAAAAGCCTGCTGAACAAGGCGCGCCGTTTCCGATGCACCAGGATTGGTCCTACTTCCCCACGGAAAAGGACACCATGATGGCCGGCGTGATTCATGTCTCCGATGCGAATGATGAGATGGGCTGCCTGCGCGTGTATCCGGGCTCGCACAAGCTGGGCCGAATGACCGGCAGCAACGGCCAGTCGTTGTCCAAGATTCTGCTGGATCAGTATCCGATTGAACGATCGACGCCGGTTGAAGTGTCGGCCGGCGACGTGGTTTTCTTCAACTACTGCACCATCCACGGCTCCATGCCCAATCGATCCAACCGCGTTCGCAAGACAGTGCTTGTGCAAGTCTTGGCCGGCGACGACCGCGTGGAAGAGGGCAACCGCCATCCGGACGAGACGCTGGTGTTGCGCGGCTGGAACTACATCATGACGCGCGATCGCGCCAACCGCTCCCGCGTGGAGCGGGACAGCGGCAGCAAGACCTAGAACTCATCTTTAATATGTGGGCACCACCTTTTCCGCCAACGTTTTCGGCTGACGGGCAAGGTGGAGCCCACACATTAGGATGAGTTCTAGCGGTCGAACTTGAACGCGCCTTTGTAGTCGTAGGCATGCGTGCAGGCGGGAGAGTCGTTCTTGACGAGCGCCGCCTGCATGACAAACTGCGTTGCGTTGTCAAAGCGCAGCGTCATGGTGATCACGCCGTCTTTGCGCCCGTTGGGGCCGGCATACAGGTATGCGCCATCGGCAGCGGGGCTGAACACATAGATCGCGTTTTGCACATCTTTCCACTCGAACCCGGCGGCGTTGGGCGTGATCAACACCGGCCCATACGGCGGCACCACTGACCCGGCCGGGCAATCGCCGATAAGCTGGTCTGGCCCGGCTGTGGTTTCCCAAACACTGCGCTTGGCTGGCGCGAAGTTGGCGGCTGGAACGGCAGTTGCTGCCGGCTCGCTCAAGGTCGTGGCCGTCGCCGGGACTGGCGTTGAGGTTGCCGGCGCAGCCGTTGCCGTCGCCGCGATCTTCGCCGTTGCCGGAGCCGTCGTCGGCGCAAGGGTCGCAGTAGGCGCGACTGTCGCAGTGGGCGCGCACGACGCAAATGCCAGGCTGGTCGATGCAAAGGCGGCGAATGCCACCCGTCGCAAGATTCGGTGCATGCGCTGGATTCTACAAAGGCCGCCTCCGCGACGCGAGATCTGGACACGCATCGGGACGCGATCACTCGCAAACGTTTGGTAGCATTTGCAGCCGGGCGGTGGCCTGGCTTTATCGCCATACGCGCAATGCCGGCGAAACTGCGCTGATCGCAACCATCACGTTGGCGTGGTGCAAACGCCGGGCAGTCGCGTGCCGTGCCGTGATACACATAACCCTGCATGATTACAAAATCCACCTCGCGCCTGCTGGGCGCGCTCTGCTTGGCCGCGGGCGCCGCGCTTGTTGGCGCGCTTCCGACGCAGGCCGCTCCATCAGGGTCGTCCGCAGCGCTGCCGTATCAGTGCCCGGATTCAAAAGACTTTGTGCTCATGATTCATGTTGACGGCGCGTTTGCCCGCTCGCTCAACACCTGGTCGGCCCCGCCCGTTGGCCGGCTTTTGAAATTTCAGTGTTACAAAGCCATCGGCCGCGACACTGCGGCGGAATGGGCCTACATCGAATACGGCAATGCCTCGGTCTGGGTGCATCGCAACGAGTTCCGGGTGAAAGATGGCGCACAGGTTGAGTCGTTGCGCGCGATCACGCCGGCCGACCTTCTCTCGCCTACCCCGGTTCGCGCAGCCGCGCGTGGCGTGCCGCAAGTGAGCACGGCGATCAAAGAACGATACAAAAGAGCAGTCACTGCCGGACGCGCCGCTGACATCGTTGCCGTTGTGGGCGACTGCAACTCAGAGACGCCGGTCTTCTTTGGACGCATGGCTGCTGGTGTGGTCAATCTCTCGCTGCAGCCCGAATTGCGGCGCGTAGCCACGTTTTTTGCACCCTCCTTTAGCCGTGTCAGTGAAGCCACCCAAGGCAGCTTTTCGTCGGGCATGGCGTTTGATTCGGCCTGGTCCAACCCGGCAGTCTGCGGCAACGATGGCCCATTGGCTTGCGAGCTAAAACGCTCGAACGCCAGCATCATTGTGATTGCGCTGGGCACCGGTGACACCTTCACTTGGAGTGAGTTTGACGCTCACTACCGCAAGATCATCGACTATGCCCTCAAAAATGACGTGGTGCCTGTGCTGATGACGAAAGCCGATGCGCTTGAATCCCAACAGGGTGGGGCTTCGACAGACTTCATCAATTCAACCGTGCGCAGGCTTGGCGCTGAATATGGCGTGCCGGTGATTGATTTTGCCGCTGCGGTGAAAACGCTGCCGAATGGCGGCCTCGTCTATGAGCGCACCACTGAAGGCAAAGTCATAGAACCGTTTCACATCAATGAATTGGCGATGGATACGCGCATGGTGATGACCTTGCAGACGCTGGCTCAGATTGCGCCGCAAGCGCCGGAGAAAGCCATACCGCGCCCGCGCACGCCGCGCAAGCCATTGAGCACGCCCACGCCTCAGAAGTAGCCATATGAGATATATTTTTGCAAGTGCGGCCGCGGCGATGCTGCTGTTGATTCCCGGCGCCGGTGCTGCACAGACTGCACCGCCCCCCAAAGTGGTTGTGACTGAGCCGGCCACCTGGCTGCGCGCGTCCCCCAGTTTTGTGGCCGCCAACAGCGTGCCGGCGGCCAAGGGAGAAAGATACGAGGTGCTTGCACGCAGTGCCGACGGCCAATGGTGGCAGCTAAACACCGGGGCGCAGGGAGCGGCGTGGCTGCCGGCCGATCTGGGCGCGCTGATCTCCGGCCGCATCGATGCCGCGCCGGTGATTTCGGCCAGTGGGACCGTAACGCCGACAAAAACTCCGGCCGGCCGGAAAGCCAAGCCGAAGGCCGCTGCGCAGTTTCCACCATGGGTGCCGGTCATCACACCAGAGCAACGCGCCCGCTATCAAGCAGCGGTCACGCTGGGCAAAGACCCCGCCCTGTTTACGGTGGTGGGCGACTGCAACTCGCAGCCGCCGGTTTATCTGCGGCGCGTGGCCACCGGCGAGTTTGACGGCAGCCGCGTCGAGCCGCGTCTGCAGGCTGTGATCAACAAATTCTCACGCTCGTTCACGCGCGTGAGCCTGGCGGCCAAGGGTGGATTCAGCACTGCGGCGATGCTTGACCCAACCTGGTCTGATCTAGGCTTGTGCGGCGCGACGCAG
>JANMNW010000364.1:0-2768 GCA_031368515.1 Chloroflexota bacterium | reverse complement strand
AAGTTCGGAGGACTCCACACCGTCCAAAAGTTGGACTGCCTTGAAAAGTATCTGAAGGCCTATCTGAAGGTTTTCAAGTACGCGGACAGGGCACAAACAATCTACGTCGACGCCTTTGCCGGCACTGGCTATCGTGCTACGCAGACTCAGGGCGACATGGCCATGCTGCCGGATCTAGAGCAACCCGACACGCAAAGTTATCTCAAGGGCAGTGCGGTCATCGCGCTTGAGAGCGAGCCTCCGTTTGACCAATATGTCTTTATCGATCAAAAACTCGATCATGTTGCCGAGCTTGAACAACTCAAACGCGCGCATCCCGAGCGGACGATAACGGTGTTGCCCGGCGACGCCAACACCCAACTGCGTGCGCTGATCAAGACCACCGACTGGAAAACGCATCGCGCCGTCGTCTTTCTCGACCCGTATGGCATGCAAGTGGAGTGGTCGTTGCTTGAGGCCATTGCGAAGACCCAGGCGGTTGATCTATGGATGCTCTTCCCGCTGGGTGTCGGTGTCAACCGACTGCTGACGCGCAAAGGCGAACCGCCCAAGGAGTGGGGTGACGCGTTGACACGCATCTTTGGCACCGATCGTTGGCGCGATGAGTTCTATCCAAGCCAGATTCAAGAATCGCTGTTTGGTCCGGCCGAGACGCGCGGCAAGTCGGCGACATTTGACAGCATCGGGCGCTTTCTGGTCAAGCGCTTGACGACGATCTTTGCCGCTGTGGCGCCCACCCACTGGCGCTGACGAACTCGCGCAACAACCCGCTGTATCTGTTGTGCTTTGCCGCGGGCAATCCCAAGGGCGCGCCGACAGCGCTCAGGATCGCCAACCATATACTGGAGAGCTGATATGGCCACGACTAGCTCAATCGAATGGACCGAGATGACTTGGAACCCGGTTACCGGGTGCAGCAAGGTCAGCGCAGGCTGCAAATATTGCTATGCCGAGCGCATGGCCAAACGTCTTCACGCCATGGGGTCCGCCCGTTATCGCAATATCTTTGACGTCACGCTGCACGAGGATTTGATCGACGCCCCACGGCGCTGGCGCGCGCCGCGCGTGGTCTTTGTCAATTCAATGAGCGATCTGTTTCACGAGCGCGTGCCGCTGACGTTCATCCAGCGTGTGTTTGAGACCATGCGCGACTGTCCGCAGCACACCTTTCAGGTGCTGACCAAGCGTAGCGCGCGGCTGCTAGCGCTGGCAGACAAACTGCTATGGCCGGCCAATGTCTGGATGGGTGTCAGCGTCGAAGACGCCCGCGTGATTCAGCGCGTGCGCGATCTGCAGAACGTGCCGGCCGCTGTGCGTTTTCTGTCGTGCGAGCCGCTGATCGGACCGCTGGCGTCGCTGCCGCTTACAGGCATACACTGGGTCATCGTCGGCGGTGAATCTGGGCCGGAGGCGCGCCCGATGGCGCATACCTGGGTCGAGGATATTCATGCGCAGTGCAAGGCGGTGCAGGTGCCCTTTTTCTTCAAGCAGTGGGGCGGCGTACGAAAGGACCGCACCGGGCGGCTGCTGTTTGGGCGCGAATACAACGAGATGCCGCACTCCAGTCATCAGCTGCAGTTGGCGACATGACATGTGCCACTAGCCGCGCGTATGCGCAATGCGCCGGCCTAATTTCGCAGCGCGCGGTGTTCACTCCAGCGCCAATCTCATATGCAGCATCGTGCGCTCGTGCGCAAACCCAGCCTGCGCGCAGGCCAACTGCGCGACGACGCAATGCGCCGAGACTTGCGCGAAGGCCAGATCTGAGCGCTCAAGCGCAGCCTGCCGACATACGCCGGCTAGAAGCGCCGTCGCTTGCGCGGCTTTGAAACGTTCATCGAAGGCCGGGCGCAGCGTGAGCACCTGCTGACCGGCCACAGGCAGCTCAGGCCGCAGCGCAACCGTCCCCCAGACCGCGCCCTCGGCGTTGACAAACACGCGCTCGGCCGCGTCGCTTTGTCCACGGCGCGGGCTGAACGCGGTCAGTTTGAACGCCTGTAGATCGCGCGACGCGGCAAAGTCAAGCGCCTCCGGCAGCGCCGCGCTGGCCAGACGCCAGACAGCCTCGGTGTCGGTGCGCGTGGCCAGCCGCACGGTCATACTCACGCTTGGCAGCGCGGTTGAGCCGAGCGCATAGTGTTTGAGCGCGCCGACTAGCTCAAAGCCAAGCGCGCGATACAGCGCGCAGGCCGGCGCGTTTTGCGCGTCAACCTGCAAGGCCAGCCAGCGCGCCTGTTGGCGACGGGCTTCGCGCGTCACTGCGCCGAGCAGCGCGCGGGCGATGCCGCGCCGGCGAACGCGCGCATCGGTCGCCAGATTGGCGACGATGATCGTGTCAGCGCGCTCCGGGTTTGGCAGATATGCAACGGCGCCGCGCACGGCCTCGGTGTCGTCGACCCAGACGAATCCGGCGCCATCGTCAAGCCCAAGTGCGGGTTCAGGTGACGTGGCCACTAGACCGGGTGCGTTGGCGCTGAAATTCTCGGCATACAGCCGCAGCACGGCCGGACCGTGCCGCCAGCGATCCAGTCGCCGGATGTTGGTCACGTGTGGGTCACCCATCAGAAAGCGCACTTGACGCTGTGCGTTTAGCGCAGCGCGAATTATGGACGCGTTTGTTTGCCATGGCTCTATGGGCAGCTGCGGGCAACACCTCGCCAGCGTCCGCTGTCCACTCCCGATGTGACGACCAGCGTGCGCGCGTGGCTGGCACGTTCAACGTTCATGCGCCTGTCAGCCGAACGCCCGGTTTTTACGTCCGGTGGATC
>JANMNW010000329.1:0-1538 GCA_031368515.1 Chloroflexota bacterium | reverse complement strand
GAGCTCCTGGCGGCCAAACGCGATGTAGCGCCCGAACACCAGCACGACAATGGCGCCCAAAAAGGCGATGGTCAGCAATCGGCCAAACCAGCGCAGGCCCGGCGTGGTGATGGGTTGTACATTTGCATTTGCCAGCATGGTAAACAGTCCTCAGCGCGGGCGATTTGAGGCAAATCAGCCGCGCATGGCGAAGCTACGCCGCGCCTCCGCCACTGACGCCGCCAGCAGTGCGCACGGCGCGGTTTCCCCGCATGGCCACGTTGCGCGTCAGCCACTCATGCCGATTGATGGTGAAGAGCGAGTGCGCGCGCACAAGCGACAAAAAGAAGCTGAGCGGAACATAGACCGGCAGCAAAAACACGTCCAGCGGACGGCGCACAAAGTGCGGCAATAACTTGATGCCGCGGCTGATCAGCCACCACACCAAAATGCCCACGACGAGCCAGACTTTTCCAAGCACGATGGCGAAAATCAACGCGATCGGCGAGAGCAGCAGTGTAAACGGCGCCACTGTCTTGTCGAGCAGGCTCAAGGCAAGATAGGGGAAGCGCCACACCCAGCCTTTCCACAAGGCGCGCAGATCGCTGCGCAGGCTGTTGCGGCCCCAGCGCACGCGCTGCTTTACAAAGCCTTTGAAATCCGGCTTAAACGTCGAATAGACATGCGCGTTGAGCTGGTTGTAAGTGCGGTAGCCTTCCATCAGCACCAGGCAGGTAAACCACTTGTCTTCGCCACTCAGCACCTGGCGGCCGTTGAATGTCTCGTTCAAAAAAGGCTCGCACAAGTGCTTGACCAAATCGGTGCGATATGCCGCAGTGCGGCCCGAAAGACAGCTGACCGCATTGCCCATGGCCACGGTTGCCGGCACTTCTGCTGTGTAGCGCAGGTCGAGCAAAATGTCGCTCATGCGCTCCCACAGCGTCGGGCTCTTGCCGTTGGTCGGCATCATGTGCTGCCGCGTGCCCACGCCGCCAATTTTCGGATCGGCAAACGGCATCTTCAGCTTGGCAAGCACATCGGATTCCCAAATCACATCGCTGTCGACCAGCGCGACAATGTCGGTTGTTGCGGCGCGAATGCCGCGCACCAGCGCATCCCGCTTGCCCGGCACATCGGTGGTGATCGTCTCGACTTCGGGATAATCGCGCGAAATCTGCTGGCACGCAACGTCCGTGTCGTCAATCACCGCAATAATGCGGCTGGGTTTGTTGCGAATCCACGATTCGATCGCCTGGCGAAACAAGCGCGGGTCTTCGTTGTACACCGGCGTGATGATGGTGGCGCTGCAGTTGAAATCATTGCGGATGGGTCGATAGAAAAGCGCCGGGATGACCTTCGCCAGCCAAAAAAACCATCGGATCACACCGAGGGTGCCGATCGGAATGAGCAGTCCGCCCACCGCCACAGCTTCGGCGATTGCCGCGTTAAATGACCCTAGTATTGACGAAAATACATCCATTGTTCCTTCCCCTCACCTGAAGTTGCTTGCGACATCGCCCACGTTCCAGAATCGAGCCGCCGCCGGCGCATTGCGGGGG
>JANMNW010000293.1:0-10469 GCA_031368515.1 Chloroflexota bacterium | reverse complement strand
CCCTTTTTCTGGGGCGCAGCATCGGCGGCGCCGGACACGCGGATGCTTTGTCCGGCCTGTGCCGCCGCGCTGGCGCCAGGGGTGGTTGCGGGCCCAGTGCGCGGCGCTACGCGGATGGGCTGCGATGCTGATGCACTCGCGCTTTTGCCGCCTGTTGCGGCGGCGGGTCCACTTGAGCCCAGCGGCCCGCTGGCCAGTTCAGCCACCCGGCCAAAGAGTTTGCGCAGGCCGACGCTGGTGCGGCGCACGCCGACATCAAACGGCAATAGGATGGCGGCCAGCGCCAGCAACAGCGGAAAGAGATCCGTTCGCGCAGCCGCCACGGGCGCGCTCAGTTCAAATGCTTGCCGTGGATCTGTCAACAGCGCGCCGCCTGCCAGCTCCGACCAGTTGCGCAGGCTTTCATCGCCGCCGGATGCCTGGCCATATTCGGGTGAGTACGGCTTGACGTAGGCGATGGCCGTCTCCTGCAGCGTTTCGGTGCTGCTGATCTCGGCGCTGCCGGAAATCACCGGGCGGATGCGAACAAAATACGCGCCGGCTTGTTCCAGATAGGTCTCGGCTTCGTAGCGGCCAGGAGCCACTTGCACCAGCGACACTTCGCTGGAAGCCCCGGATGCGTCCAGAACTGTGGCGTTCAAACGCAAGCTGGCGTCATCGCGGCCCTCGGGCAGTTCGGCCGAAATCACCGTGCCGTCGCCGCGTTGGGCGATGCTGGCTTGCAGCGCGCCCGGGCTGCGCTCCAGAATGGTCCAGCGGATGGTCTGCGCCCAAAACTTTGGAAAGTCCTGCCATTGCACCCACTGCTTGCCCCAGCGCCCGGTCGCATCCGAGGTAAAGGCCACGGCGCGGCCTAGGCCGTATTGCCAGGTAGCCAGCAGCGGATCGCTGTCGTTCGCGCGCAGCACCACTTGTGCCGAGGGTTTGGGCGTGCTGGCGATGTAGCCCAGCAATTGCGGCACCGCCGTGATGCCGCTCAAGATCGGGCTGGCCGAGTTCTGCTTTGGAAAGAAGGCCTGTTCGACGATGTAGCTGCGTTGCGCCAGCGCCGCCTCCTCGGTGAAGATTGTGGGCAGCGTGGCGGCTTTGTCGGTCAGATGAAAGCGGCCGCGGCCGGCCGAAGCGACGTTTTTCAAGAAGGGCACATCGCTGCCATCGCCGATCGCCACGACGGTCAGTGTGGTGTTGCTTTGCTGGTTCATGCGGCGGACGAGGTCGCGCACGCCGTCTTGTTTTTCGCTGTCGCTTCCGTCGGCCAGCAAAATCACAAAGCGCGTCAGCTTGGTCGATTTCTCAACGATCTTTTGCGCTTCGATCAGCGAATCGTAGACATAGATGCCGCCGCCGCCCGGCGCGATCGCCAGAATCTTTGGCAGAAACTTGGCGCGATCGCGTCCGGCGAACGGGCCAATGATGTCGACTGGCTCGGTGTCAAAGCCGATTACCGTGACTTCGTCGTCGTCGTTGACCAGCTCAGCCACACGCGCCGCCGCTTCGGCCGCCAGGCGCATTTTCAGCACGCCGCCCTCGGTTGTGCTCATGCTGCCGCTCTTGTCCATCACGATAACGATTGAAACGGATGGAAAGCGGCGCGGGTCTTTGACCTGCATGTCAACCGGCAGTGTCTCCTCGAGCGGTGTTTTGAAATAACCGCCAACGCCATAGCTGTTGGGGCCGCCGATGACGACCAGTCCGCCGCCGATGTCGCGCACATAGCTTTGAAGGGAGAGCATGGTGCGTTGCGACAGTTCGCGCGCCGGCACATTGACCAGCACCACGCTTTGATACGAGGCGAGCGATTGAATCTCGCTCGGCATGGCGCGCGCACTGGCTTCGTCTACGGTAACGCCGGCGGCGGCCAGCGCGGCTTTGATCGCGCCGGTCTCGTCCACCTGGCTGGCCGATGCGCGCACCATGAGCACGCGCGGCGGTCCGCCGACGATGACCGACGATGCCAGCGCGTTGTTTTGCGGGCGCACATCGGCTTCGGGCGCCACCTGCACGCGGAAGGCCGAGAACCCGGCGCGCGAGGCGTTGGCGCGCACGCTGAATTCATTCTGGCCGACGACCAGGTTGACATTTTGCTGGGCCACGACATCGGGACCGGCAAACACCGTCAACTGCGCGCGCTGAGCGCTGTTGGAGCGCACCACGATCTGCAGCGGGATGATTTGTCCGACCGATGCGCGTTGCGGAGCATCGATGCGCTCAACTGCGGCATCCGGACCATCGACAGCCGGCAACGCCACTGTGTCAAGGCGGGCGTTTGCTGCGCGAACCAAGCGCGCGGCGGCGTCGCCGTCGCCGACAGTCTGGCGTCCGTCGCTCAGCAAGACGATGCGGCGAGCGGCGTCGTTGGGCAGCATCGACAAGCCCAGGCGAATGGCGCCTTCGACATTGGTACCGGCCGAGCGCACCTGCGCGCCAAGCGGCGTCAAATCGCGGGCGATCGACATGCTGCGTTCGATCTGCGCGTCGCTGCCAAAGACCACCACGGCGGCTTGATCGAGGTCTCCCGGCCGCATGGCGGCCAGCGCGTTGCGCACCCACTCGGCCGCTCGCTCGCGGCCGTTTTGCCCCACACTGTCCGATGCGTCAATGAGAAAAACAACCGCCAGTTTGTCGGTAAATCGCACCGCCTGCAACCCGGCCAGCGCAAAAACCACGCTGCCGATCAAGGCCAGGCGCACGAAAACCGATGCGAGCATGCGCCGGTTTAACGTGGCCGCCGGACGCTTGTTGGCGGGCGTTGCTCTGCGGCGGACAAAGAGACGCGGCAAGGCGATCCAGATGCTGAGTGGGATCAGCAACAGCAGTATCAAAAAGCCCGGCTGAGTGAACGTAACCAACCCCTTGATTATGGCTGAGCATGTCAAAGCCGCCGTCCATGCTGAGAATTTCCGGCGTGCCGGCTGCGACCGTCGGGTGACGCGGCCACCATACAGGTTGGATGTTGGAACCGTCATTGAAGAAGGCGGGGCCTGCGTTTTTTGAGATGCGTTCCAGGGCGACGTGCCGGGTTCGGCCGCGCAAGCCGCGGGAAAAATTGCACCCCGTGGCGCATGAACTACGCTATATTTCAAAACAGTGGAAACGCTTCGATCATCGCTCGCGGGCCAATTGCACGCGGCGCGTCTGCGCCAATTTGTGGGCCGCGACGCGGAACGCGATGCATTTGGCGCCGCGCTGGCGGCGCCAGCGTTGCCATTTGCCGTGCTGTATGTGCATGGCCCGGGCGGGGTTGGAAAAACCTGGTTGTTGCGCCAGTTTGAAGCATTGGCTGAGAGCGCCGGCGCACTGGTGCTGACGCTTGATGCGCGCAACATTGAAGCGAGCGCCGCCGGCTTTGTCGCAGCCTTTCGCGCGGCGGTTGCCGCCGCGCTGCCGGATGTGCCGGTCGAGGTGGGCGATTTGCGCGCAGCCTGGCGCGCGGTGAAGTCTGCCGGGCGCAGGGTTGTCCTGACCCTTGACACCTACGAGTTGCTGGACACGCTCGACGGATTTATGCGCGACACGTTTTTGGCCGATATGCCCGACGATGTGCTGGTCGTGTTTGCGGGGCGAAAGCCGCCTTCCGCCGGCTGGCGCGGCGACCCGGCCTGGCATGCGCTGATGCGCGGGGTGCCCTTGCGCAACTTGAGCCCGCGTGAAGGCGCCGCCTATCTCGAACGGCGCAATGTGCCCGAAGAATTTCGAGCGGTGGCGCTGGCGTTTACGCACGGTCATCCGCTGGCGCTGTCGCTGGTGGCCGAAACCTACGCCCAGCGCGGCACACTCAACCATTTGTCCATCGAGGGTGCGCCTGACATCGTCAAAACGCTGCTGGACAGCTTTGTCCAAAAAGTGCCCGGGCCGGCCCATCGCGCAGCATTGGAAGCGTGCGCCATGGTGCGCATGCTGACTGAGAGCCTGCTCAGCCGCATGTTGAACGTTGCGGATTCCCACGAGCTGTTCGATTGGCTGCGCGGGTTGTCGTTTATCGATGTCAGCCGCCATGGACTATTTCCCCATGATCTGGCGCGCGATGCGATCTCCGCGGATGTGCGCTGGCGCAATCCCGATTGGTATGCCGAGCTGCACAAGCGCGCGCGCGCCTACTATGTCAGCCGCTTGAGCCAATCACAGGATATCGAGCAGCAGCGCGCCATTTTCGATTTCACCTTTTTGCACCGTGACAACGTTGTGGTGCGACAGTTTTTTGACTGGCAGGAGAGCGGCAACACGCGCGTCGAGCCATTGCGCGCAGAGGATGCGTCGGCGGTGCGCGCGGCGATCGCGCGCGACGAAGGCGCGCATGCGGCAAACGCCGCAGACTATTGGCTGGAACGCCACCCGCAGACCGCGCACGGGTTGCGCGAAGGCGAGCGGCTGGTCGGCTATTTCATTCGTGTGCCGTTGCATGCGGTTGACGAGGCCGACATGCGCGCCGATGCCGTGGTGGAGCGCGCCTGGAGGCACTTGCGCGAACAGGCGCCACTGCGGCCCGGAGAGGTGTCCGGCTTTTTCAGGTTTTGGGGCGCCATCGACGGACACCAGCAAGTGTCGCCAATTCAGAGCCTGATCTTTATCGCGGCGGTGCAGTTCTATCTGACGACACCGCGGCTGGCCTGCACGCTTTTTCACTGCATCGATCCGGATTTTTGGAACATGCTGTTTGTGTATGCCGATCTGGATCGTTTGCCTGATCAGGATTACAGCGCCGAAGAGCGCCAGTTTGGGGTGTTTTTTCATGATTGGCGCAAACGACCGCCAGCTGCCTGGCTGGATTTGCTGGCCGAGCGCGAGATGTCGCTCAACCCGCCCGTGGCGCCGGCGCCGCGCGCGCAACAGCAACAGGTGATTGCGTTGAGCGAATCGGAATTCACCGAAGCGCTGCGTGATGCGTTGAAAGCCATGGCGCGCTCCAACACATTGCGCGGCAATCCGCTGCTGGGGTCGCGCCTGGTCAGCGATGCCTCAGGGGTGAGCGCGGGCGAAGCCGAGCGCGTGCTCGCGCTCAGAAAGCTGATCACTGACGCCGCGCACCTGTTGAATACGGCGCCGCGCGACGCCAAGTTCTACCGCGCTTTTCATCACACGTATCTGCAGCCGGCTGCTTCTCAGGAAGCGGCGGCTGAATTGATCGATGTGCCGTTCAGCACCTATCGGCGACACCTGCAAACGGCCGTAGAACGCTTGACGGCGGAACTTTGGAGCCGCGAACTGGGCAGTTGAGCAGCAAATGAACAGAATGCGGGCTGTCAAACGGTCAACTGTGCGTGTCATGCTGGGGACACGATGCAACACACCACGGCGGCTCCTGCCACTAAAACGACACACATAATGTCTGATCAAAATCAACTTGCGACGCTTGCACATGAACTGATTGACGCTTGGAATGCCCACGACGCACGTCGCGTGTCGCAATACTTTTCTGAAGACTATGAAGGCGAGGATGTCGGATTGGCGACTACGCTGCGCGGCCCGCGAGACGTGCGTCGCATGGTGCTTTTCAACACGCTCGGCATACCCGATTTGAACTTCACGCTGGACGACCTGGTGATTCAAGGCGACTCGTTTGTCATTTCCTGGACCATGCGCGGAACGCACAAAGGCAAGATCATGAATGTGCCGCCCACCGGCCAGCGCATCACCGCGCGCGGCATGACGCTGTATCGCGTGCGCGACGGCTTGATCCACAGAAGCCGCAGGGTGTGGGATGTGGCTGGCATGCTGCGCCAATTCGGGCTGCTTCCCGACGCGCCTGTGCTGTGAGCCGCCGCACTTGACCGGCCGCAAGCTTGGACCGATAGTTGCCGCAATGAGCAAATCTATCGGGATTCTGACTTCTGGCGGCGACTGCCCAGGCCTCAATGCGGCGATTCGCGGCGTGGCAAAAGCGGCCATCAACATGCACGGCTGGAACGTGATCGGCTTTATGAACGGCTTTCGCGGACTGATGGACAACCGCACAACGCCGCTTAACCACGAAACAATGTCAGGAATTCTGACGCGCGGCGGCACGATTCTGGGCACCAGCCGCGACAAACCGCACAAGATGCCCGTGGGCGGCAAGCAGCTCGACATGACCGACGCCATGGTCGAGACCTATCACAAGAACCAGCTGAGCGCGTTGATCTGCTTGGGCGGCGGCGGCACCGCCAAAAACGCCTATCGTTTGTCGAAGAAAGGGCTGAACGTCATCACCCTGCCCAAGACCATAGACAACGACATCACTGGCACGGACATTTCTTTTGGCTATGACACCGCATTGGGCATAGCCACCGATGCGATCGACCGCTTGCATAGCACGGCGCACAGCCATCACCGCATCATTGTGGTGGAGACTATGGGGCACAACACCGGCTGGATTGGTCTGGGCTCTGGCATCGCCGGCGGGGCGGATGTGATCTTGATTCCGGAGATACCCTACGACACCGCCCTCATCGCCGAAGCCATCCGCAACCGCAGCCGCGGCGGCCGGCGCTTTAGCATCGTTGCGGTGAGCGAAGGCGCGATGCCGCGGGAGATGGCGCAGGCGCTGCAACTCGCCGAAGCAAAGGCTGCGGCGGCCAAAACCGCCACGACAGAGGCGAAAGCGCGCGCGGCGGTGACCGCCATCGAAACTCAACGCGCGGGCAACACGCTGAGTTTGGCGCGCAAACTGGAAGAACTGACCGGGCTTGAGGCGCGAGTGACTATTCTTGGCTATGTGCAGCGGGGCGGCACGCCATCGGCGGCCGACCGGCTGCTGGCGACCCGGCTGGGCACGGCCGCGATCGACTATGTGGCGCGCGGGCAGTTTGGCGTGCTGGTCGCCGCGCGCGGCGATGGCACCGAGGCCGTGCCGCTCAAAGACATCATTGGCAAGCGCAAAGTGGTGCCGCTTGAGCACGAATGGGTGCATTCCGCCCGCAGGATTGGCGTATGCCTTGGCGATCGCGCGCCCATGTGACGCAACGCAACCCGCGCCTTGCTAGAACTCATCCTGAAATGTGGGTCCCACCTTTTTCGCCAACGTTTCAGGTATGCAATCAAGGTGGAGTCCACATTTCAGGATGAGTTCTAGGCCAGCAACTCGCGCGCGACTTCGCGGCCAAGCTTGACGGCGAAGTTCGTTCCGCGGTCCCATGGGTAGACGTGGCTCATGCTGGCAAAAAACAAGCCGGGCAGGGGCGTGCGGGTTGCAGGCAGGTTGCGCGAATGATTGACAAACGGCACCGGCTGCGCGTAGGCTTCGCGAAATACCCAGACCTTTTTGACCCAGGAGCGCTGATAATCCGGATTGAAGCGATCGAGCGTGCTCAGATAGCGGTCGGCGATCTGCGCGTCGCTGAGCGCAAAGACCGGATCGTCGGGCGCGAGATAGTCGCCGCAATAGATGATGCGATCGCCGCCAAAGTGCTTGGGATCGACAAAGTTGGTGTGCTCGCACATCGCCAGATACGGGAAGCCCTCGCTTTTGGGCAGGCTGTGCCAGTAGTAGCCGTTGGGGCTGAGCGGCCGGTCGAGCGAGGCGACAGCCACGATTGCACCGACCGACTTCAGCGCATTGAGCGCCGCTAAATACTGCGCCGGAAGCTGAGGCGCGAGCTTGGTCAACAATCGCGGCGAGGTGGTCGCCAGCACTCGATCAAAGTGGGCGACATCGCCATTGCGGGTTTTTACCTCCCAGCGGCCGTCGTCAAGGCGCGTGAGCTGCTCAACCGGCGTGCTGTAATTCAGCGTTGCGCCGCGTTTTTGGACACTGGCGGCGGCGGCGTCAAAGAAGGCCTGAAAACCGCCTTCGAAAGTGCCCAGGCTGGGCGTGCGCGCCTTCAATCGCGCCCACAGCCAGGCCATGGTGACCTTTGTGTAATCGTCGCCAAACTTGCCGTGCATCAAGGGCTCAAACAGCAGGCCGTAGCCGTCGGCGCCCATCCAGCGCTGCGCCCAATCGTGCGCGGTCTGGCCTTCCAGAGCAATGCCATCGCTCACCAAAAATCGCAAATAGGCCACGGCGATGCCCAGGCGCAGCCGCGCAAGCAGGGGCAGCCCTGGGAAGGTCAGCAAGGCGAGCGGTGAATCGAGCGGGAAGAATTCGCCTCGCCAATAGGAAACGGTTGTGGGTCGGCGATAGATCACGCGATCGCGCGCGCCGATTTCATCCGCGAACTTGAGCAAATCCACGTCGCTGGCGAACCAGTGGTGATAAAACTTTTCAACCGTCCAGTTCCAGTGCGCTTCTTTGAAGCCGATGGCCAGGCCGCCTGGGCGGTCGAGCGCTTCGAACAGCGTGACACGGTGGCCTGCGTTGATCAATTCGTGGGCGGCGGCAAGGCCGGTGGCACCCGCTCCGATGATGGCGACGTCCATGACCGCCTATTATCGGCGCTTCAGGAGCGGTGAGCCGGCAATCTTGGTTTAACCAGCGTGAGCACCGCCAAGCCCACCACAAAGAAAATGACGACGGACAGGATGGCCGGCCGCAGGTTGCCCAACTGCTGATTGACCGCGGCGAAGAGAAATGGTCCAAGCCAGGAGGTGCCGCGCTCGCTGATTTCATAGATGGCGAAAAACTCGGCCGATTGTTCTTTGGGCACCATTTGCGAAAACAAGCTGCGGCTGAGCGCTTGGCTGCCGCCCAGCACCAGCGCGATGACCGCGCCGATCAGCCAGTATTCGCCTTCCTGCCGCAGCATTGGACCTCCGATGGCGGCGGGCAAATCGAAGAGCACGCTTGTGTCGCGCATGCCCACAAAGGCGTAAATCACCGCGCCGGCCCAGATGATCAAGCTAATGACCAGGGCGCGTTTGCCATTGGTGCGGCGCGCCAGCCAGCCGAAGAACAGCGCGCCGCCAAAAGCGACAAACTGGATCATCAGCACCAGCAAGGTGAGCCGGAGGGTCGGCATGCCGATGCCGCCGCGTCCCACTGGCGCGGCGGCAAACGTGGACGCCGTGACAATGTCGGTTTGGATGCCGTCGTTGTAATTCAAATACGCCAGCAAAAAAATAGCCGTTTGCGGCAGCGTGCGCGATTTGCGGCGCAAAAAGATGGCGATCATGATGATCGGGCCGAACGCGGCGAGAAACAGCCATTCCGGAGCCAGCCCGAGAAAGCTCACCACCGGCATCAATATCACCAGCAGAATAGGCGAAAGCAGCAACCCCGCCACTACGCGCGCCGGCGTCTCCATCGTTTCCGACAAAGTTTTGAACGCCACCGTCAGCACATTTTCACCCGCGGGCAGCTCGCGCGCTGTATGCCGGGCGCGCAGCCGGCGCCACGTGAACAGGGAAAAGACCAGCCACCACACCCCGGCCGATGCCAGGTTGATGCGCACGACCAGTCCGCCGCTGAGTGGAATCGCCTTCATCTGCGACAGAATGAACAAGGCCAGGTTGAGCAACAGCAGCAAACCGCCGCCGAGATAGCCCATGGCCCAGCCATACGAAGACACGCGATCGCGCTGGTCTTCGCTGGCGATGTCGGGCAGATAGGCGTTGTAGAACACCACCGCCGCGCCAAACGAAAGGTTGGCGATGATAAACAACACGCCGCCCAGCCACCACAGATCGCCCTGCACAAAAAACATCGCCATGGTGGCGATGGCGCCGAGCGTGGCGAAGAGTTGCAGCATCTGCTTGCGGCGATGCGAGTAGTCGGCGATGGCGCCGAGGATGGGCAAGAAGCCGGCCTGAAAGACGACCGAGAACGAGATCATGAACGGCAGGAAGGAATCAGGCGCGACCGGCAAGCCAAAGAAGCGCGCCTGGCCATCCGGGCTGGCCTTTGCCGCGGCATCAACCAGCGCCGCCAGGTATGGGCCTAAAAAGACGGCGCCGACGGTTGTGCTGAATGCGCTGTTCGCCCAGTCGTACATCGCCCAGCCAAAAATCTCGCGTTTGTCGTTTGTCGCAGTTGCTTGTGTCAACGTTGCCAAGTGCTTCCTCCACGCTTCGAACACGCGGCCTTGCGCCGCGTGGCTGGAGTGTAGCCAAGAACTGCGAAACGGTGGGCGCGCTGGAACTCATCCGAAAATTGAAGGCCCCACCTGTTCCGCCAACGGTTGTCGCCGTTGAGCAAGGCGGAGCCTGCTGATTAAGCGCGTTTTAGTCAATCAGGCCGCTGCGTAGCGCGTGGTTTTGATGCCGTCGATGCCGGCGGCATGTGCACAACCAGCCGGATGACGCCTGCGGTATCTAAAGCACGCCGCAAAGTCCCAGCAGCGCGCGAACGGAGATGCGGAGGACCTTCGCCGGGCAGGGAAGCGGCCAGTGGGACGACATGATGACTCGAGCACGCGCTTAGCGCGTTGGCTCGCACTGTGCGCCGCGCACGAGAGTGTCTGCCGCTCCTTCGAATAGCGGAGCGGGCGGCTAGGAATCCGCCTCATCCGCGTCTGGGGGGGCGTATTTGGCTGCGTCAGTGCTGCCGCCAAGCGCCTCGATGTTTTTCAAACTTTTTTCAACCTAAACATGGTTGCCTATGCGCTTGAACATGCGCG
>JANMNW010000289.1:0-12538 GCA_031368515.1 Chloroflexota bacterium | reverse complement strand
GTCGTGCTGCACCGCTCGCGTATGCTTAACACTGCTCTTCTTGCGTTTCTTGCCGGTTTCTGTTGCTTTCACGCCCGCTATTGTGCTTCTTTTACCCTTGACTCGCTCGACCACCCCTTAACTTGAGACGGATGCTCTAAGGCGCAACCACGACAATGTCCGGGATGGAAGACACACAGACCGGCGATGCAAACAGCACACCGGATAAACCGCGCGCGAAATTTCCATTTGCGCTCGTGTTTCTGCTGGCTGGCGCGGCTATTTTTGGCCTCGGCGCCGCGCTGCTGGTGCTGAGTTACACCCAGCAACAAAGCACGATCGGCACGGCGCCATTGGGCGCTTCGGCGTTGCTGCGGGTGGGCAAAACGGCGCCGGAATTCAGCCTGAAGACGCTCGATGGCGCCAGCACGGTTTCGCTTGCGCAATTGCGCGGCAAACGGGTGCTTATCAATTTCTGGGCCTCGTGGTGCACGCCTTGCATCGAAGAGACTCCCGCCCTGATCGAGGCTTATCGCCAAATCAATGATCCGAATGTGGCGTTTGTCGGCGTCGGCTTGCAAGACGATTTGGCCAACCTTAAAAAATTCGCCGCCGACTACGGCGTTCCGTATCTGGTGGTCGCAGATGCCGATGGCGCCGTTGGCGACGCCTACGCCGTGCGCGGCCTGCCCACCACCATCCTGGTCGATTCAAGCGGCGTGGTGCAAAACATTGTGAGCGGGCCGGTTCAACGCGACAAAGTCGTCGATCTCATCGGGCGCTTGCGATGAGCGCGCAATAGCGGTCGATGCGCTTGGCGATCAGATCCAGGCTGGCCTGCCAGAATTTCTTGCTGCGGATGTCGATCTTGAAGCGCTTCGCCAGCGTGGCGGCGTCGGCTTCGCCGGTACTGGACAGCAAGGCTTCATAGTCCGCCACAAAGCTTGCCCCGCGCTCCTGATAGATCGCATACAAGCCCATGCCAAACAACAGGCCAAAAGCATAGGGGAAGTTGTAGAACGACAATGACGAATAGTAGTAGTGCGGCTTCCACGTCCACATGTATTTGTGCATGTGGCGCGCATCCAGCCCGTCGCCATAGGTTTGCGCCTGGCAGCGCAGCATGATGTCGCACAAATCGTCGGCCGACACCTCCGACTTCTCGCGCCGCTTGAACACTTCGGATTCAAACAGATAGCGCGATGTGATATCCACCACGATCTGCGTCTTGCCGATCAAATCGGTTTCAAGGATGGTCAACGCTTCGGCGTCGGACGACGCCTGCTCAAGCGCCGCATCGGTGATCAAGGTCTCGCAAAAGATCGAGGCTGTTTCGGCCAGGGTCATGGGCGTCAGCGTGCGCAACAACGGCATGCCGACATGGCATTGATTGTGAAAGGCGTGGCCCAATTCGTGCGCGATGGTGCTGACTTGGTCGAGCGAGCCGTCAAAGTTGCACAAAATGCGCGATTCATCCACGCCTGGAACCGAAATGCAAAACGCGCCGGCGCGCTTGCCCGGGCGTTGTTCGGCGTCGATCCAGTTGCGCTCAAAGGCGCGCTTGGACATGGCGTGCAAGCGCGGGCTAAAGCGCTCGAAGTTGGACAATACGAAATCACGCGCATCGCCCCAGGCATACACGCGCTCGTTGCGCCCAATCGGCGCCATCAAGTCCCACCACGGCAGCCCGCCGGCATGGCCAAAGTGGCTGGCTTTGGCGCGCAGATAGCGGCGAAAATCCGGAAACGAATCGTGCATGGCGCCCAGCATTGCATCCAGCGTCTTGCGGTCGATGTGCGAATCGTCAATCGCGCTATGCACCGCGTCCTTGCGCCCGCGATGCCGGTTGAGCACAATCGCCGCGCCTTTCACGCCATTCATGGCGGCGGCCAGCGGTTCTTCCACCGTCTTCCATGCGGCTAGTTCGGCTTCGTAGGCTTCGCGGCGCACTTCGCCATCCGGATCGTGCTGAACCAGGTTGATCAGCGCAGGCATGGAGATCGCCTCCGATTTGCCGTCGCGCGAAAAATTGACGGTCATTTGCGAGACGATATTGTTCTGAAGCTTTTGCCAGAGCGAGGCGCCGCTCAAGCTCAATTCCGACGCCAAGCTCTCCTCGGCTTCGCTCATGAGATAGCGGCTTTGCGCGGCCGTTTCACGCAAATAGTACGCATGCGACTGGGCGGCGGGGCTGCGTTTGATCACCGCTTCAAGCCGGTCGCCCAGCGTGCCCAGCCAGCCGGCGAAACGCGTGTCGATCTGGCCCAGGCGCACGCCCAGCGGCTCGACGGCGCTGAGCATGGTGCGGGCGGCTTGATGGTGCGAGTCCACCGCCACAAACGAATAGATATAGACGCGCACGGTGCGCATCTGGCGCATCGCGGCATTGCAGCGCGCCAGATAGCCTTCGACTATCTCGGTTGCGCTGGCGACAGTGGCGCGCCGCGCATCCTTTCGAACGTCATGCCGGTTGAGAAAGCGCTCCAGCGCCGCAATTTGCTTCTCGCAGGCGGCGGTAGCGCTTTTGAGTTCGGGCGATTCGAGCGACGGAAAGACGTTGCTCAGATCCCAATGCGGAAGCGCGCCCAGATCCTGTTTGGCCATGGGGCGATTATCCATTGCCGCAACAGCGCCTATTTCGGCTCTGCGCCGGCATGGGGATCGAGCTTGCGGCTCATGTGTTCGAGTGAGCGCATCAATTGCGCGTCGCGAAAACTGATGGTGATGTCGGCGCGCGTGCGCTCGAGCACGCCGCGCACCATGTCGGTATTGCGGCGCAACCCGCCGGTGATGGCGTCGGGGAAGTCGATCGTCACCAGCAAATCGTAGATGTCGTCCATCGCGGCGAGCAGGCGCTCGCATTCTTCGCTGTGCCCGCTGCGTATTTTGTCGAGCGCGCGCCGGCGCATTTCACCGGCGGCTTCGGCCAGGCCGTTGAGATATGCGGCGTATTCCACGCCGATGTCTTCCGGGGTTGGAAATGGCTGTCCCTTCGCCAAGGCCAGGGTTACATGCGCCTCTGCATACTCTTTAAGCGCATCCTGCGTGTAACCAGTAAAGAAGAGATCGGGATACGGCCGCACCGCGCCGAGCATGTCGTCGGCCACGCGTTTGGCCTCGCCCAGCAGTCGGCTGGATTCGTCCCATTCATCGCGATGCGAGGCGCGAATGCTGAGCGAGCAGCAGCGAATCAACTCGCGCGAGAGATTGACCGCGCGATCACGCGCGGCGTTTTTAGCGACAAAATTTGCCCGCACACGTTCGCCGATGTCATCCAGTTGATTGCTCATGGCGGTAATTGTAAGAGCGCGGTTCTGTGAATGAGACACAACTGTTCAAGCATCGCTATCTGCGTCGTCTTAGACTTTAGTTGTAGATCTTAGTAGTGCTGTGGGTAACTAGGATAAGTCGGTGCAGCCGCCATCGCTAGCGTCGAACAAGTGTGCGACACAAGATGCAGCAACGCTTCCTATCATCACAGACTTTGGTCGGATAACCCATGTGGATGACCTTTATCCCTGGTTATCCAATTGATATCGCAACTCCCGCATCTGGCTGTGGATATGTGGATTGCCGCAGGGTATGCACAGCCTGTGGATAGCCGCGGTTGTGAACTCCCCCATAAGTGTGGATAATCATGTCCCCTTCTCGTTATGGATACGGTTTTGTCGGTGTGCAAAAAATACGGCGTGGATCTTGCGCATGCGCAGCATGTGTCGAGTTTGGCGCTTGCTCTGTTTGACGCAGTCAGGCAGATTCCGCAACCGGCGCTCGGCGACCGCGCGCGCGAACTTCTCGAAGCCGGGGCGATGCTGCACAACATCGCTTTGAATCTGGACGAAGAGAATCATCACACGCTGGGCCGGGATTTGGTTTTGGCTACCCCGCTCAAACCGTTTTCACAGGCTGAACGGGCGCAATTGGCCTTGATCGTGGCATTTCACCGGCGCGCGGTGAATCCAGCCGAGGAAGCGATTTTTGGCGAGCTGGATGCCCGCGCTCAACAAGAAACGCTCGCACTCAGCGCGCTCGTGCGCATCGCCGACGGGCTTGATGCATCGCAGAGCCAAAGCACGGTCATTCGCAGCGCCGCATCCGATGGCGCCCAGTTGACCGTTCGCGCGCAAGGCCCGCACAGCCATGACGATGCCGCGCGCGCCGACAAAAAAGCCGATCTGTGGCGCAGCTTGTATGGCACGGTGCGCATCACCGGCCGATTGAGCGCGCCAGGGCTGACCTTGGCCACGCCTCTGGCCGAAGCGGGCCAACGCATCATGCGCTATCACTTTGATCAGATCGACTCGGATGTCTGGATGCCGGCCGATCATGGCGAAAACTGGACGCCCAAGCAGATCAAGGCGCTGCGCCTGGCCGTGCGCCGGTTGCGCATCGATTTGCGGCTCTTTGAGCCCTATTTCAAGAAAAAAATCGCGCGCGCGATCGGGCGCGGACTCAAAGATCTCTCCGAGGTGCTGGGCGAGCCGCGAGATTTGGACATGTTGATTGAAATGCTGCGCGAGTATCAGGCGGCGTGCGACGAAGAAGCGCGCTTGGCGCTTGAGCCGTTGCTGGATCATTGGAAGCAACAGCGCAAAGCCGCGCGCGCGCGTCTGCACGACTATATCCGCTCGGATGCGTATGCCCGTTGGGCGCCGGCGGCGGCTGCATTTGTATCCGGGTATCCGGATGACGATGTGGCCCGGCGCATCGCCGTGGGCGAACCGTCTTATGTGCGGCATGTGGCGCAGGCCTGGCTGTGGCAGCATATTTCACAGGTGCGCGCATTCGACACACTGGCTGATTCGGCCAGCCCGGAAGATCTGCATAATTTGCGCATCGCCATCAAACGCCTTCGCTATTATGCCGATGCCATGCGTGAAGTTTTGCCTGCCGAAGAAGCGACCCTGTGGATTGACAAGTGCCTGGCGGCACAGGCGGAACTGGGCGCGATTAACGACGCGCAGGTTGCGGCGCAACAAGCCCTTGAGTTTGCTTCGGCGCAGCGCAGCGGCCGCAAAAATTCGCTGCGCGCCTTCGTAAGTTACGCCGAAGCGCAGCAACGCGTTGTCGACACCCGAAAATCGGCCTGGCGCAGCGCAGTTCAGCCCTTGCTCTAGAGCGGCGCAGTGTTTCGTACCCCATGCACTTTTACTCCCTGAATCGCCGCATTGCTTGCGCCAGCCTGGCCGCATTGACCGCTGTATTGGCCGCCTGTGTTCCTGTTGCGACCACGCCCGAAGCTTCGCCCAGCCCCCAACCTATCGCCACCCAGGTGCTGGAAACACAACCGGTTGTGCAAGTGCCGCCGCCCACCGCCACAATTGAGCCAACGTCCACGGCACTTCTCACCGCAACGCCGCCCCAACCCACCGCGCCGCCGCCCGCCACCGCCACGGCCGAACCCCTCAGCAGCCCGACTGCAACCCCAGAGCCATTTGCCGGCAGAGGCGTGCTAAACGGGCAATTCGTGCCCATGCCGCTGATCGGCGAAGACGCCAGCTCCGGGTTTACCGGCACGCAGATCGTCACGTATCCGACGGTTGTGATCAGCAACGGCGTGACCATCACCAGCTACGGCTACATCACGGTGAGCGGCGCGGTGCCGCCGCCGGTGGCGCCGGTGGCGCTGCCTGAAGGCACGATCAACATCGCCCTGCTTGGGGTCGACACGCGTCCGCGCGAGGGCGGACTGAACACCGACGTCATCATCATCGCCAGCGTGCATCCCACACTGCCCGTGGTAACGCTGTTCTCGATCCCGCGCGACACGCTGGTCTACATTCCCAATCAGCGCATGCACAAAGTGAACACCGCGTTTCGCTACGGCGGCGATGAGTTTGGGCCGATGCTGTTTAAGCAGACCATCAAATACAACTTTGGCATCAACGTCGACTATTTTGCGATGGTCAACTTCTCTGGCGTGGTTGGCGCCGTGGGCTCGCTGGGCGGCATCGAAGTCGTCGCCACCTGCCCGCTGTATCAGGTTTTTCCGCGCGATCCGTATTACTACGCCGATGAAGCCAATCCATCGATCGTCGCGCGGCCATACACCGACACGTTTACAGGCGAAGTCTGGCAACCGGGCACACTGGTGCCCACGCAAACGATCTGGATCCCGCGCGCCGGCGTGTATCAATTGAACGGCATGCAGGCGCTGGCGTTTGCGCGCGCGCGCTATGGCGTGCCCGGCGGCGATCTCGACCGCGGCCGCCGCGCCCAGCGCGTCATTCGCGCTGTGCTCTCAAAGGCACGCCAGACCGGCTCGATCACGCACATCCCTGAGCTGTATACGCAGTTCGAGCGCAATCTGCGCACCGATCTGGCTCTGACAGATTTGCTGTCGCTGGCGACGCAAGTCGAGCGCATCGATGACTTTGCCTTTCGCAATCGCTTTTTGGACGGGGTTGGCATGACGCCGGTGACGCTGCCCGTGGTGGGAGCTGTGCTGATCCCCAACCGCGCCAACATGACGGGCTATGTGCAGCGCGCGCTCTTCGTCAATGAAAACGTGCGCGCCAATGAAAGCGTGCCGGTCGAGTTCTGGAATGCCACTGCGCGCGAAGACTTTGCGGTGGCCGCCACCGACCGCCTGCGCGAACTGGGCTTTGCCGTGGTCGATGTGCAGCAGGTCGAACCGCTGAGCAAGACGCGCATTGTCGATTTCACCAGCACGAGCAAAGGCAGCGCGCTGCCGCTGCTGCAGCGTTCCTTTGGCATTTCAGACAAACAGATCGAAGCGCAGCCGCAGGAGCTGCCCAATGGCGCGCGCTACCGCATCATTGCGTCGGACGATTTCGATCCGTGCTACTTTCAAAGCCGCGCCAGCACGTCATCGTCTTCCGCCGTGCGCACGCCAACGCCAACCGCTGGCGTGCCGGCCGTCATTGAAACGCCCATCGCCCCGGCGCCCGAGGCGCCCGCGCCTCAACCAGCGCCGACCCAGCCGCCAGCATCGCCCCCACAGCCAGTTGCAACAGCCGCACCATGATTGAAGCCCTGATTTTTGACTTTGACGGCACCTTGGTTGACACCGAGACGCCCGAATTTGACGCCTGGCAGCGCGTGTTTCGCGAGCACGACGTCGAGCTGGATCTCAATGATTGGGTGCGCGGGGTGGGCGCCATCGGCGCCTTCAGCCCGTTGGACCATCTGGCGGAAAAGCTGAGCGGTGGCTTTGATCGCGAACGGGCCAAATCCCGCGCACGCGACTACTGCATGTCGATCATCAACCTTCAGGCGCCGCGCGAGGGCGTGCTGGAGATTTTGGATGATGCCGCATCGCGCGGCCTGCGCCTTGCCGTGGCCTCCAGCGCGGCGCACAGCTGGGTCGATGCGCAGCTGCGCCGCGTGGGCCTGACCGAGCGCTTTGCCGCGGTGATCTGCCGCGACGATGTCGGCGGGCGCGCCAAGCCGCAGCCGGATGTCTATCTGGCGGCGCTGCGCGCACTGGATGTTCCCGCGCAAGCGGCCATCGCGTTTGAAGACTCGCTGAACGGGCTACTCGCCGCCAAAGCCGCCAACATTTTCACGGTGATTACGCACCACGCGGTCACGCGGCACCTGCAGTTTGCGCAAGCCGACGTCATCGCCGCCTCCGCAAGCCATGTGCGGCTCGACACGCTGCTGATGCGCGGCGATTGACACACGCAGCACTTGCGCAGAAGGCCGACTCCGCGCATAGTCGGCGCATGACAACGCACAGCGGCAAACAATTGATCGAACGCATGAACGCCCACACGCCGGCGCCCGGCAGCCTTGCCGTGTGGTGGCTGGGGCAGATGGGCATTGCGGTCAAAGGCCTCAGCGATGTTCTCTATGTCGATCCGTATCTCACCGGCAAAACCGTCGCCGAATCGCCTCCTGGCACGATCTTTGCGCGGGAGTTTCCGCCGCCGCTGCTGCCGGACGAAGTGAGCAACGCGCAATTTGTGCTGTGTTCGCACGAACACGGCGATCACACCGATTCCGAAACGCTGCGCGGCATCGCCGCCGCGTCGCCTGGCGCCATCGTTGTTCATTCTGGCTGGGCGCAGGCGCAGATCGATCAGGCCGGGTTGCCGGCTGCGCGCTGCATCGTGGCGCGATCCGCGCCGCTGCGGCTGGGCGAATTCACCGTGACGCCGGTGCCATCCGCGCATTACACGCGGGAAAACGATCCGGTCAAAGGCGAGCGCTGGCTGGGCTTTTTGATCGAGGGCAACGGCGTGCGGCTGTATCACACGGGAGACACGATCATTTTTGATGGCTATGTGGATGCGCTCAAGGCGCTGCCGCGGCCCGACCTGGTCGTGGCCTGCTCCAACGGGCGCGACGCGCGCCGCGATGCGCTCAACATCACCGGCAACCTGATGCCTGTCGAGGCCGTCTGGCTGGCACGCGAGCTCGGCTGGGATACGCTGATCTTTGGGCACAACGACCTGTTTGCGTTCAACAGCCTGCAGCCCGGCGCGCTGGCCGAGGCGGTAGCCGTGGTGCATCCGCGCCAAAAGTGGCATACGCTGCAACCGGGCGAACTGTTCGTCTATGCGGCGCAGCCATAGCGCGCTATGTATAGCCGATGTGGCGCAGCACGCAGATGTGATGATCGGGATGCTCGTCGTACAAAAACGAGTAGGTCAGCCGCAGCAGCT
Organism: Chloroflexota bacterium; assembly: GCA_031368515.1. GTDB lineage: Bacteria > Chloroflexota > Anaerolineae > J036 > Brachytrichaceae > CANJQH01. The sequence goes on along the minus strand of JANMNW010000289.1, from coordinate 3,929 downwards.
CGCTCACTTCGATGCACCACACATCATCGTTACGCGTGCTCGGATCATCGTCGTTTATCAGTTTGGCTGTATGCGAGGGCATGCCGGGCACGCGCCGGAATCCGCCCAGCGCCTTGAGCGTCAAAGCCTGGGCGGCGGCGTCCAGGCTGTCAAACGACCGCACAAAGCGCGCGGTGCAGCGAAAGATCATGCGCCCTCCGAGCGGCGCGATTTGCGCCGAACCGCGGCGACGATAGGATCCGTTTGCGCATCAAGCGCGCCGGCCGGCCGCAGCGCGGCCATGACGTCGTCGATGCTGCGAAAATCCGCATAATCGCCGGATTTCAAGTCGCGCATCGCCTCGTTTTCGCAGCGCTGCCATTCATGGGTCCAAAACCACGGCGCGCTGTAGCACGCCAGCCCAGGCAATGCCGGCTTGAACAAGGCGCGGAAAAAAGCAATGACGCGCATGGAGAATGGAAATTGAAAGCCCTGCCGGCGGTCTCAGTCAAGCCGGTAGATGCGTTTGGCGTTTTCGTTGAACAGCTGCCGCTGCTGCGCATCGCTCAAGCCGCGGCGCGCGCACATCTCATCCACGGCTACGACCCAGCGCTTGTAGCTGGATGCCATTAGCACCACCGACCAGTCGCCGCCATACATCACGCGGGCGTCGCCAAAGCAATCCAAAATGTGGTCGAAATAGGGCTGCAGATCGGCCGATGTCCAGCGCTCGCGGTCGGCGTTGTTAACCATGCCGCTGACCTTGCACACGATATTGGGATGCGCCGCCAGCGCGCGAATATGCCCGGCCCATGGCTCGCGCTCGCCATCCTTGATGTTGGGGTTGCCAGTGTGATCGAGAATGAACTGCACGCCGGGGTTGCGCTTGACCAGTTCTATCGCATCGGGCAGCTGGTCGCGGCGGATGCAAATGTCAAACGACAACCCGTTGTCGCCCAGCAGCTGAATGCCCCGCGCGAAACCCGGCCGCAGGCAAAAGCCGGCATCCCGTTCGCCTTGCAGCAGGCGCCGGATGCCTTTGACGCGTGGCCCGGCGGCCTTCATTGCGCTGAGATACGTGGCCAGAGGTTCGCCGTCTTCAACCGGCGCGTTGGCGATGATGCCCTTGATGCGCGAATCAATCTTGGCGCGCTCTTCCACGCCGATGACTTCCAGCAGCGAATAGTGCGGCGCCACATCAACTTCAGCATAGACCATCGCTTCGATGTTTAATCCTTCGGTGTGCTGCTTGTACACATCGATGTCGAGGCGCTGGTTGAGCAGCGCGTTGCCATCCAGCCAAGGCATGCGAATCGTTTGCGGGTTCCACAGATGCACGTGCGTATCGACAATAGGACAGCTAGGCATGAGCGGATTGTAGAACTATTTTTAGTTCAGCGCTTCAAAAACCCCGGCAAGCGGCGCAAGTATGTGGTTTTGGGCGAAGTAAAAATCAAGCGCGGCGGCGTAGGCCGGCTCGCAACGCGCGAAGTCGTCCGCCCCATTACGAACGCCTCGATGCTGATCGTAAAAAATCACCAAGCGGCCTCTTTCCAGCTCCAGCGGGGCAACGTCAGTGGCGGATGCGTGGACGCTGTTCAGCGCCCTGTCGATGCGTGAATCCCGGCTGAGCATGCTGAGCATATGGGAGGCGTTTTAGCGAAACGTGGCAATCTCTTGCAACGGCTTCTTTTGAATATCCGGCACCTGCGCGCCGATTGCGGGATATCCGGTTACGAGCAGCAGAAACGGCCGCTCGTTGTCCGGCCGCCCCAAAATCTTGTTCAAAAATCCCATTGGACTGGGCGTGTGTGTGAGCGTGGCCAGCCCGGCATTGTGCAGCGCCGCGATCAAAAAACCGGTGGCGATGCCGACCGACTCCTGCACATAGTAGTGCTTGATCTGTGACCCGTCGGCGGCGACGCCGTGGCTTTGCGCAAAGATGGCGATCAGATACGGAGCGGTCTCGAGAAACGGCTTGTTGGCGTCGGTGCCGAGCGGCGCCAGCGCAGTAAGCCACGACTTTGGCGCGCGTCCGCCATAGAACGCGCGCTCCTCTTCTTCAGCGCCGGCGCGAATCTCCCGCTTCACCCCTGGGTCGCTCACCGCCACAAAATGCCAGGGTTGCTGATTGGCGCCGCAGGGGGCGCGGCCAGCCGTGAGCAGAGCCAGCTCGATGATGTCGCGCGGCACCGGGCGATCCGAAAAATCGCGCACGCTGCGGCGCGCGCGCATCATCTCTTGGAATGCGCGCGCGCGTTCGCGCATGACATCGGCCGAATACTCGTGAAAGTCAAGCGGAATATGTGCCATGAGTGGATGAATCGCGCGTCAACAACGCGCGGATTTGGCTGGCGGCCACGCCGCCAAAGCTGAGCGCATACAAAAGCAGCGGGCCGATGGCCAGCCGATTGTCAAGCTGGCCGCTGTGCGCCCACGGCAAGATCATCGCACAAGCGCTATACGCCGCAAGCGCGACTTCGAGCCAAAGCGTGCCATCCGGCCGCAACCGGTAACGTTGGGCGGTTGCGCCCAGCGTTTTGGGTGTGCGGGCAAATTCGCCCGACTCACGGCTGAGCAGCCCGCGCGCCATCGAGAGCGTGTTCGAAAGGGACACGCCCACGCCCAGCAGCAATGCGCAGGGTAAATCGCGCAAAAAGCTGCCGGCGGATCGTCCACGCGCCGCCGCCGCCACCAGCATCGACAGCATGGGGGCCAGGCTCAAAATGCTTGTGGCGTTGATCCAGCTTGAGAGCGCGCCGGCCGGCGTCAACAACGCATGCAATACCAGCAGCGGCGTGGTGAGCGTCATCAGCAGGATCAATGGGTGGATGAAGTAGCCGGTCAAGTGCATCCAGCCGGCCAGCTTGCGCGTCAACGGCCAGCCGCTTCGCCAGAGCCTGCTGGCCAGCTTGCGCGCGGTCTGAACGGTGCCGCGCGACCAGCGTGCTTGCTGGCGCTTGTAGCTAAGCACATCGCGGGGCAGATCGCCCGGTGCGCCTTCGTCTTCGAAGTAATGCCCGCGCCAGCCGCTCAAATGGGCGCGATAGCTCAAATCCAGATCCTCGGTCAGCGTGTCGGTTTGCCAGCCGCCGGCCTCGTCGATGCAGTCGCGCCGCCAGATGCCGCCGCTGCCGTTGAACGCCATGGGCAGGCTGCTGCGATTGCGCGCACGCTGCTCGACGACAAAGTGCACATCCAGCGCCAGCGCTTGCCCGCGCGTGACGGCGCTTTCGTCGCGATTAAGAAAGTCCCAGCGGGTTTGCACAAAGCCAATGCCTCGCGGAGCCGGCGTTTTGGGAGGTGTTTTGGTGTCAAGCGCCATCCAGCGTGCGATGACGCGCCGCAGGAAATCCGGGTCCGGCACAAAATCGGCGTCGAAAATGGCGATCAACTCGCTTTTGCACACCGCCAGCCCGTTGTGCAGCGCGCCGGCTTTATATCCGCTGCGGTTGGGCCGATGCAGGCAGGCGATCGACACGCCGCCCGCGCGCGCGACCGCTACGGCGTCGCGCGCAATTTGAACGGTGTCGTCGGTCGAATCGTCCAGCACCTGTATGTGCAGGCGCGCGCGCGGATAAGTTTGCGCCACCGCCGCGGCGATTGCGCGTTGCGCCAGATAGCGCTCATTGAACAGCGGCAGCTGAATCGTGACGGTGGGCCAGTGCGAATCTTGCCGCGGCCAAACGGTTTTGTCAGGCGTGCCGCGGCGTTTTGACACGCGCCAATACAAAATAAGCATGACGGCCTGGTGTGCGGCGTACACGGCAAGTCCCACTGCGGCGCTTGTGTGCGCGACCCCAACCCATTCCAAAAATGTCATGCGGGCACAGGCTATTTTTTGTCGAGATCGTCGAGATCGAGCGAGCCCAGAAAATCTTTGAAGGCGCCGATGTCGTCGTCAGCCAGCGTTGCCGTCTCTTCTTCAGGGACCAAGCTGTGCTTGTCCA
>JANMNW010000194.1:0-1615 GCA_031368515.1 Chloroflexota bacterium | reverse complement strand
TCCGATTTCGGTCGCAGGGTCTCAGCCATGGCTCTCAGTTTGCGCGAACTGCACGTCATTCCCGCGCTTTCGAAAACCTTGGCTTGATCCCTGCGATTTTCTTTGCTCAAATCGAAGAGATTTTGGTGATTAGGTACTAAGAAGGCGCGTGTGCCAAATCCTTCAGTTGTCGCGGTGGCGGTGGCCAATTTGAACGAGAAAGAGCTGCTATTGGCGGCCAATCCTGGCAAGTATTTCACCGAAGCGCATTACAACGGCTACCCGGCAATACTGGTGCGGCTTGCAGATGTCGATGTTGATGAATTGCGCGGGCTGATTGTGAATGCGTGGGGCAGCACCGCGCCAAAAGCGCTGGTCGAGCAATACAAACGCGCGCTTCCGCCGGCTTGATCACAGGGTCTGGTCTGCCATCCACACCAGGTAGCCGTCCAGATCGATCTCGCCCGGCGATTGCCCGTAACCGGTCAGCATCGCCGCCGCTTCGCTGCGGTGATATGTGCCATCGTTGATCACGTGCAAGATTGTCTGCCAGCGCGCGCGGCGAATTTTGCCGTCGCTTCGCCAGTCTTCGTTCAAGGCGGTGTCATGGAGGCCAGCCACATAGGAAAGCCACCCGGCTTGCTCCTCTTGCCAGCGTGTTTTAAGGCTGGCCACATCGGGGAAGTCGGCTTCGTCGATCACCCCGGAATCCGGCGCTTGTTGCAAGGCGGCACGCCAGCCATGCTCGGTGTCCAGCAGATGCACCAGCGTCCCGCGCAAGCTCTGCCAGCCTGGATCGGGCGTGGCCGCGCGCGTAAACGCTTCGGCTGATATCCGCTCACAAGCGCTTAGTATTTCATTGTCGGCCCAGAAGTTATAGGCGATCAGGGTTTCAATATCGGATTTATGCATTGCGTCGACTTGCTCCAGTCACGGGTGCGCGGCTTTCTTTTATGCCAGCACATTGCATTGCCGTCAGGCGCGATTACTTCGCTCCCGATGCCCAGCGCGCGGACTTTCCCGCCTGTTGCCCGAGAAACATCAGCAACTGCGCCGCATGCTCCTGCACATGTCGCATGTTGTAGAGCTGAAGCTCGGCGAACGTCAGCTCACCCCATGCGAACGTGCATCGGCGGCTCGCTTGCTCGGCAGACAGAGCCGCAAGCGTGCGCTCGCAGGTGCCGCGGCAATGCTCCAGATAGCCGAGCAACTCCGCGCGCGTGTAAACCCTGGGCAACACCTCGCCCGCATTCATCTCAACCAGCGCAAAAGGCGCGGGCGGCGCAAACCCCTCTTCCGCTCCCGTCAAATAGAGATCCAGCCAGAACAGGGTGTGATAGCCCAGATACCAGAATTTCGAGAAGCCGGGCGCAACCCATTGATCGGGCGTGTCATCCCACAATTGTCTTTCCCATAGATTATCCGGACAGTCGCGCAGCGCGTCGCGCAACATGTCGATGGCGGCGCCATACTGGCGAGTCAGCATCTCACGATCTATCAAGGCTCACCTTCCTGCTATTGCGGCTGGGTCAAATCTTATTTGCTCGGCAAGTTTGATCGCATGGTCGAAACGATCGCCCGCTCACGGAAGGCGGCTCAAACACAAACATCCGGCTTGGCAGCGGCAAGTGTGCCG
>JANMNW010000193.1:0-14364 GCA_031368515.1 Chloroflexota bacterium | reverse complement strand
TCCGATTTCGGTCGCAGGGTCTCAGCCATGGCTCTCAGTTTGCGCGAACTGCACGTCATTCCCGCGCTTTCGAAAACCTTGGCTTGATCCCTGCGATTTTCTTTGCTCAAATCGAAGAGATTTTGGTGATTAGGTACTAAGCTGCTCGGGGCGGACAGCGACGTCGCGCCCCGGTCAAAGCGGCCGGCTGGCGCGGGCGGATTCCTTCAGTCATATCAAGCGCGATCACTCTGCTGCATGCTGCGCGCGATGAGCGCCGTCGCACAGTGGCTTGGATTTCGACAAGCCGCAACGGCACAGCGTTACGCGCTGGCGCGTTTCCATCGGCTGTCCGTCTGCACGCTCAACCTCAATGCCGCCCGTCACCCACAACGGGCCCGCAATCGGTCCCTCTGATGTAATCTCGGTTGTCACCGCAATCTGCGCGGGCAGGTCGGGCTCGATGTCGCTTTCGCGGCCTGCAATGGTGTAGGTGTATGACCCGGACGGACAGCGCTCGATCATCGCAATGATCTGCGACCGCAGGTTTGTGTCATCCGGTGCGGCCGCGGCCAGCATGCTTTGGAGGTTGGCCAGACGCGTGCCGCAGTAGCCGGACTCGCAGCACACCGCGTAGTCGCGATGCACGATGAGCGCGCCATCGCCAGGATGCCGCACGCGCCGTTGTGCGCTGGTGTCCCTCGGCGCGCGTTCGGTGCCATCGAAGCCGATTGACGCATGGGTATAGTCGCAGAACGGCTTGTCCGACGAATGCCCGCAGCGGCATAACTCGTAGGGCGGCACGGCCGGAATGTCGCCTTCTTTCTCCCAGGCAACTGGCTCGCCAAATTCGGTCACCACTTGCGCCTTTCGCACCAGCGGCACGTCACCGGTTACCAGGTAAGGGCCATTTTCCTGAACTGTAATTTTCATGATTTCCCTCTCAACTAGCGGCGGCGTATTAGCGCCGTGTTCGCATTGCGCAGCGTGTTGTAACGCTGACAGTCACAGTATCGCTTCCACAAAACCACTGTCGTCTCTGACCGCGACGTGATAGCTGCCCAGCGGCCTGCGGGCAGGTCCTTGCAACACCTCACCGGTCGTGACATCGAAGCACGAGCCGTGCCAGGGGCATGTCACCTTAATCCCGTCCAGACGTCCTGTGCTGAGTGGCGCGCCTGTGTGCGTGCATTTGTCATCGGTGGCGTAGTACACGCCGCCGATGTTGTAGACCGCAACCGGCGTGCCGTCCAGCATCACCTGCTTCATCTGGCCGGGTTGCACATCCGCTGTGCGAAATTCGTTTGGCTTAAGCGGCGCGGCGCCCAAACGGACCTTCTCGGCTGCCGGGTCGTCGCCGTCAAACACATGGGCGAGCGAGACCGGCGTTTCGTCGCGAATGTAGTGCGGGATCTGCACATATAGCTCGCCTTCCCATTCGATGACCGGATATTTAGGCAGCGCTGTGCTGCGGTCCAGCAAAAGCTGTCCGGTGGCCAACTCATATTGATAGCCATGCCACGGGCAGGTCAGCACGCCATCTTTGAGCTCGCCGGTGCAGACCGGTCCGCCGCGATGCAGACAGCTGTTCTGCAGCGCGACCCACGAGCCATCCTGATGGAATATGCCGATTGAAATCTCGCCAGCGTTGACCACCAGCCGCCCGCCCTCAGGGATCGCATCAGCGCGACCGACATGAAATTCCTCCTTCTCGATGCGGCGTGCGATGCCCAGCGCGCGCTCGTAGCTTTCCACCGCCAACGCGTGCATCGTGCCTTTGTTCACCGGCTGGCGCGGTTCAAAACCGGGTTCACGGCCCAGGCTATATGGCCGCACCAGCAACTCGAGCAGCACCATCAGCAACTCCGACCACGCCTCTATGCCGCGCTGCTCCAGATCCGGATCAATGGCGCGCAATTCGTCCGTCAGAACGCGGCGAATTCGCTGGCCCATAAAGGCCACCATGCCAATGACATAGCGCTCTGCGATGTAGATGCTGGGGTCAGCGCCATGCGATGTATGGGCACGGCCGACATAGTCGACATAGCGGGCATAGTCGTCGTTGAATTCGCCCATCGCGGTGCGGCGCCAGAATGACACCTGGTGCTGCATCCGCATCTCAAGATAGGGCTGATCGACAGTTCCATCCGCACGGCAAAAAATCTTGCGCGTGGCCGGAAAGCTCAGTAGTTGGCTGTAAAAGTCGCTAACGAGATCGGGGATGTGCTTTTCAATTACCAGCTGCGTCTGGCCGATAGCCTCGGCATCGTCGTCGGTGAAGCCGATGAAGTCGGCCACATAGTGAAAGAAGCTATTGGCATCTGCAGCGCCGCGCTTAAATCGCTCTTGCGTGGAGAGGGTTGCGTCTGAATCCATGTCTTGGTGCTCCAAATTTGATTCCAAGCCGGGCTCACCTGGGCGACTGTCCCGCCAAGTGCAACCGTGGTGTAATTCACGGCAGTGTAATGCTAATTCGCTGCCTGCGCTCCACACAGGTACTGGGGTGGTACAAATCTGGCACACTTCGGCACGCAACAGCCCTATATGAATCTACAAGCCTGCGGCGAACACCTGCAGACAATGCGCAAACGCACTGGTTTGAGTCAGGAACGCCTGGCCGAGCTGCACACGGCCGTGCCGCGCTTCATCCGCATCGCCGCTCGACGACGCGATTGCCCTAGTACTCATCCTGAAAATGTAGGCCCCACCTTTTTCGCCAACGTTTCACGAGTGCAAGCAAGGTGGAGTCCACATTTTAGGATGAGTTCTAGCAAAGGGTTGACACATCCATGACACCCTTGCCCGATCACCGCCTGCATCAGTCGCGGAACGCGCTTTTGCGCAACAGCCTGATGCGGCTGTTCGGCCCGCTGGACGACGCGACTGCGGCGGACATCGAGGGGCGCTTGTTGTGGCTCGATCTGGCGGCGGGCGAGCGGTTGATCAAGCAGGGCGATCCCAGCGACAGGCTCTTTATCATCATCACCGGGCGCATGCGCGTCACACGAACCACTCACGCGCGCCGCGGCGAGGCACCCGCTGAAGTAGTGGTTCGCGAACTCGGCCCGGGCGACACGGTGGGCGAGACCGGCCTGCTGGCAAACACCCCGCGCATCGCAACGGTCGGCGCGGTGCGCGAATCGATGGTCGTGGCGCTGACGCAGACGGCGTTTGCCGAACTGGCGCAGCGCTATCCGCAAGCGGGGCTGCGCCTGGCGCGCATCATCGCCGAACGGCTGGCCGGCATTACCGCGTTGTCGACTGCGCCGCGCACCGCGTTGACCTGCGCCCTGGTGTCTGCCGATCCCGCCGTGCCGTTGGCGGACTGCGCGCGACGCCTGGCCGCGGCTTTGGGCAACCCCGACGACGTGCTGGTGCTGGACAGCGCGCGCTTTGACGAGGCGTTTGGCCAGGCCGGCGCAGCACAAACGCCGCCCGAGCACCCGTTGCACCCGACAGTTGCAGGCTGGTTCATGGAGCAGGAATCGCGCTATCGGTTCATCGTGTTCGTGGGCGATGGCGCTCCCACTGCGTGGACGCAGCGCGTGGTGCAGCAAGCCGACCGGGTGCTCATCGTTAAAGGTGCTACCGCCGATGCCGCGCTGGATCCGATCGAAACCATGCTGACGCAACACCCGATGCTGCGCCGCGAGTTGGTGTTGTTGCAGGCCGATGACTGTGCTCAGCCCAGCGACACAGCGCGCTGGCTGAATCCGCGCCCTGACACGCCACATCATCACATGCGCATGGGCGACGACGGAGATTGGCGCCGCCTGGCGCGCCGCGTCAGTGGCAAAGCCGTGGCCGTGGTGTTGAGCGCCGGCGGTTCGGGTGCAGCGGCGCACATCGGCGCGCTGCGCGCGATCAGCGAGGCGGGCTTTCCCATCGACATGATCGGCGGCACCAGCGCAGGATCACTTGTCGCCGCCTTATATGCATTCGAACGCGACCATGAACGCATGCTGGCGAGCGGCCGCCAATACTCAAACTCCAGGAATCTGCTGGATCCCACGCTGCCCCTGACATCTATGATGGCCGGCGCCAAAGTGGTCAGACTATTGCGCTGGTACCTGGGCGAGACGCAGATCGAGGATCTTTGGATTCCCTGCTATGCCGTTTCGTGCAATCTCTCGCGGGTGCAGCAGGTGATTCACACCCGCGGCTCGTTGTGGCTGGCCGTGCGCACCAGTAGTGCAGTTCCCGGCATATATCCGCCGGTCGTGCTCGGCGGGGATCTGCATGTGGATGGGGCGCTAATGAACTACTTCCCGGCCGATGTGATGCGCAGCCTGTATCAACCGGAACGGGTGCTCGGCGTCAACCTGACGCCGCCAAAGGACGCGCTGCAAAACTATGCGTTTGGTCACAGCTTGTCCGGCTGGTCGCTGTTTCGCAACCGCCTCAACCCCTTTGCCAAGCGCATGCGCGCGCCTTCGATCATGGATATCCTTGTGCGCTCGATTTCGGCGCGCAGCGTTGAATCGCTGCGCGAGACGATGAAATTGGCTGACATCTTGATTGAGCCCAACCTCGCGCAGTTTTCATCCAGTGATTGGGACAACTTCGAAGCACAGTATGCCGTGGGCTTGCAGGCCGGGCGCGCAACGCTTGCACATCGAGATGTGCAAGCGGATTTTTGAACGATTAGGCATTAGCCTGAAGGGTGGCGAAATGGTAGGCCGACAGTTCCTCCATGAGCTGCGGCAACTCATTTTCGTTTGCGAAGTGCGCGCGAATGGCCGAGCCCGCAATGCCAAGCAATACGGCATCGCCGCTTACCGTGGCGGTGGCCACGGCGCCGCCCAGCGCCGAAATCTGACCGACGATGTTGCCGGCCAGCGCCTGCACCGGCCGGCTCTGTTCGTCATGCAGTGTCGCGCCCTTGCGAGATATCACAAGCCGCCCGCTCAAAACCAAATACACATGCAAGTTGGGCTGACCTTCATGGATCAATGGGGCATTGGCGGCAGACTCGCGCATCATCACCTGATCGGGATGGGCTTTGGCAATGTCAAGCATCAGGCGGGCCAGCCGCCTGTCCAGCGTGACGCGCCGATCGCGCTGCGCTACGTCGCGACCAAGCTGCCAGGAGTGGATTTTTTCCAACAGAGCGGGCACGGGCGATGTGCCATCCAGCAACCGGCGCTGTTCGTGCCAGAAGTTCGCGCCAAACGTGCGGCCCATCAGCTGCAGCGTGCCCGGCTGGTCGCCTTCGACTAACCCGATGGCATAGTCGGCCTGCGAGTAACTCAGAAACCGCAGATACACCGGCGAGCGCCGCGCTGTTCCATCGGACGCAAGCACCGAGCGGTCGCCGGCGCGCAACAGCCTCGGTTCGCGCATGAGCGTGTTGAGGTCAAGCCCCCCCGCCTCAAACCGATACGGGCAGTTGTCAAACAACTGCGCATTATAAAAACCGTCGAACAACTCGGCGCTTTGTTGCTGCGTATCGTAAAGAAAAGTAAGCGCGTGAGCTTCGACAAGGTTGAGCAAACGAAGTTCGGTAACACGCTCGGCCGCGTCGAGCAGGGGCACGCCTTCAGCGTTTGGGTGCGGGCGCCATGCGCCGCTGGCCGGATTAACAGGCTGCAGGGTGCGCAGCGAGCCGTCGTCATAGCGAACTTCGAGGATGGCATTCTCCAGCTCGTAACGCGTCAACGCCATGGCGGCGCGCCATTGCTCCAAGCCATATCTGCGTTCGAGCGCGGTGGCGTCATCGTGGGACACGCGCCGGTGTTTGTATTTCGACAGCATGCCGATGGACTCGACATACACATCGACCTGACCTCCTCGCAGCTGATAGCGCATCAGCGCTGGGATATCGTTCTCCACGATTTGCTCAAATCCCGCATGCAGGCCGGCTTCCATGCACTCCAGCGCGTCTGCAATTCGTTGCCGCACAGCGCGCTGCTGCCAGCGCGCGAAGAGCGCGCCGTTCAGATACATCGTCTCGCGGCAGTCGCAGTTTTGCAGCAGCATGGCCGCGGTGAGGTCGGTGCCGGTGCGCGTGTCTTTTCGCAAGTCGTAGTCCACACCCGACAAGGCAATCAAACCGTCGGAGCGTATGTCGAATGCCGCATGCGCCGGCGACTGCAAATCCTGAAGCGCCGCAATGTTAAGCGTCGTGCCAACCAGATGCAGAATTTTCCGCGCCACGGCACGCGGCGATCCGCGCTCTGCCTCGGACAAACCCGGCAGGACCATATGCTCAATCAGATCGTCGAGGTCGCGCTGCACGCGTCGATTGATTTGCAGATCGGGCACGCGCGCGCCCACGCGGCCAATCGTGCCAGTGATTGTGAGCGGCACCATGTTGCCGACAAGTGCGCCAAAGTTAAAGGTGCGTTGCAGGAAATGCCCGGCGGCGTTATCTGACCTTGCGATCGCCGGCACTGGCGCCCGCTGAAGCAACACTTCGATGGCGTGCGTGGCACGCTTGACAATCGACGCGTAGTCAGGCTCATTGCTGCGATCATGTCCGACCGCATGAGCTGCGGCGGCGTAACCCTCGCAAATGCGAGTCAGCTCCGTAGCCGTGTTTTTGAGCTTGAAGTCGGCATCGGCGCAAGCCATCGTCGATGCCAACGTGGCTGCATACGCAAACGGATCGCCGTGTTGCACCACCTCCAATTGCAGCAGCCCGGCTTGCGTCCAATAGTCGCGGGAGTCGCGCCCACCCTGTGCATCGAGTGACAGGCGCAACAGGCGGGTTAGACAGTCAAGTTCTTGTTGCACTGCGACCACGCCCGCCCGGTCCCCTGCGCGCGCGAACGCTCCCAGCCTGTCAATGTTGCGCTGCATCCAGCCCAATCCTGGATACGGCTCGCCCGTGGCGCGAAAGCCATCACGGAAGACGCGCATGGCCGCATCCATGCTCTGCGCGCGCAGCGCTTCTACCGATGCCTCGGTCAGATCGGCCAGTCGCTCATCGGGAAAGTGCGCGGCAAAGATGTCAGGATCGATGTCGGCGGGCTTTGGTGCGCACAACTGCTCAAGAACGCCTTCAGCCTGCATCAGACAAGCAGTGTAGGCCTGGGCCAGCGCGCCCCATACCAGCACGTTCTGACCGCCTTCAGCCAGGATTCGCGACGCTTCGCGAATTGCCTCGGCCGGCCGACCTCTCTTGTTCAGCGCCAGCATATAGAACTCGCGCACGCGTGGCGCATTGCGGAAGTCCTGGTCCTCGCTCTCGCGATACAGCCGAATCTCCAGCTCCGGTGCGCTCATCAGCCGAAAGCGATTTGAGATTTCAAAAAGCTCGTGGGTCGTCCAGCGCGCCAGGCCGGCATCGCCCTGAAAAACGATTCTGGCGAGCATCTCGGGCGTGGCGGCATAATCGAGCAGTATTCGGAACGCGCGCCCGCGCAGCATCTCATCTTTGCCGCGTTGATACACCTGCTCAAGATCGGCATCGAGCAGTGCGTCGAAGCTCAGTGCGGAAAGAGCAGCGGGCATTGCGCAACTATAGCAAGGTTGGGTCCATCCGTAAAACGCGTTTGATAGATGCTGTAGGTCACGACTCTCATCTCTCGTTTGGTGCAACTGCTGAGAAAGACATGCTGCAGCACCAGCTTGGGGCCTTGCGCCCCCTGGTCAAATGGCCGCAATTGACCAATGTCGATTGTATCGGGCTGTTGTTTTGGGCCAACCGCTTGGCCTACTGGCGACAAGCGTTGCTGATCGTAAAACCCGAGACGCTGCTGCGCTGGCGTAGCAAAGGCTTTCGACTGCTATTGCGATGTGTGTAGCCATTGCAGGAGCCCACCTGATTGATTTATCAACCGCGTTTTCCGGGAAGGCCCGAATCTGCCCAGACGGTCTACAATCCGGACAGGCGCTGATGCCCTCACTACCACTCAACCCGTATATTGTGGGCCCGGCCTTGCGCGAGCGAGGATTCTGGGGGCGTGATGATGTGTTCGGCTTTGTCAAGTTCGTTCTGTCCCAGCCCGACCAACATGCGGTGGTGCTCTCCGGCCAGCGCCGCATCGGCAAAACCTCGATTCTGCAGAACTTGCAGCGGAGGCTGCCCAGTGACCAGTTCGTTTGCGTCTACTTCGACCTGATGAACCAGGCGCGCAAGCCGCTGGGCGAGGTGCTGCATGTGCTGGCCCACACCATCGCGGACGAATTGTCTATCGCCGCCCCGGGCCGCGAGGCGTTTGACAACAGCGGGTCCGGCTTGCGCACGCACCTGTTGCCCGCGGCCTATGCCGCCTGCGGCGAGCGCAGGCTAGTGCTGCTGCTCGATGAGTTCGATGTGCTGGATACGCTGGCTGAGGAACAACTGCCGCCCGAATGTGCCGCGCGCGCCTTCTTCCCCTTTTTGCGGGATCTGATGGCCGCCGAGCCACGGCTTGGATTCGTATTTGTGATTGGACGCAAGACCAGCGATCTTGGCATCGAGACCAAGGCGGCGTTCAAAAGTGCTCAGAGCCGCCGCATTTCTGTGCTCGACGAGGCCGATGCCTGCAGGTTGATCGAGACCGCGCAACGGCACGGCTCGCTGCGCTTCGCGCCAGGTGTAACCGACCGCGTGCTGGCACTGACCGCCGGGCACCCATTCTTCGTGCAGCTGCTGTGTCAGTTGATCTTCGAGCGCGCCTATGCGGATGACGCCGCACGTGCAGATGCGGGCTCTCAGCCGCCGCTGGTCACCCCGGCGGACGTCGACGCTGTCGTGCCCCGGGCGCTTGAGACCGGCGAGAATATTTTCGAATGGATTTGGGATGGCCTCCCGCCGGCCGAACGCGTGATTTTCTCGGCTGTGGCGCAAGGCACGGATGAGCACAGCGTAATGGGCGAAGACGCGCTGATGGACATTTTGCAGCGCTCCGGCGTGCGCATCCTGGTGCGCGAGCTTGAGATCGCGCCGCGCACGCTGGTGGATTGGGAAATGCTGCGCCAGACGCCAGCCGGGTATTGCTTTTTTGTCGAGTTGCTGCGCCGCTGGGTAGTCCTACGCAAACCGCTGTCACGTGCCAAAGATGAGCTGGACCGAATAAACCCGCTCGCCGACGTGCTCTTCCAGGGCGCCAGCGGCTTCTTTCGGGCCGGGCAACTCGAGAGCGCGCAGGGGCAGCTGCAACAGGCGCTGCGCATCAACCCCAACCATGTCAAGGCCCGGCTGATGCTGGGCGACCTGCTTGGCCGGCAAGGTGAGCTCGACGGCATGGTGCGTGAACTTGGCGAAGCATGGCGAATCGACCCGGACAGCGCGCGCTACGCCTATGAAAACGCGCTGCTGGCGCGCGCGGCGGCACGTGAGCGTGCAGGTGAGGATGTCAAAGCGCTGTCGGATTACAAGGAGGCGATGAAGATGTCTCCCGGCAACGCGGTGGCGCGCGAAGGCGCTGCGGCGGCCAGCTCGCGGATCGACGCCGTGCTCGACGCACGCTACACACGCGGCGCGACCGCACTCACCGCACAGCGCTGGGACGAGGCAGTGGCGACGTTGCGCGAGGTGGTGGCCGAGCGGCCAGATTACAAGGATGCTGAGGCGATGCTGGCGCGGGCCGGCGCCGCGGCGAACACCGCAACGAGCAAGCGACGCGGGATGCTAATGGGTGCGCTGCTGCTTTCGGTGCTTCTACTGGCGGGGCTCGCCCTGTGGCGCAGCCAGCGTGCAACCACTGGAGGTGGGCTGGCAGGCGCGGTGATCCCCGGACAAGTCGGCGTGTTCAGCCCGGAAACCGGGACGCTGGCGGTGGGCACCGATGGTGCGGGCGTCCAGTTGTGGGATTCGGACAGCGGTCAGTTCAGCTTCACAATAACATCCACTGATGCCTCGTTGACATCCTTTGCTGTGGCTTTCAGCCAGGATGGCAACCAGCTGGCGTTTGGCGGCGATGACACGTTGGCAGTGGCTGACCTCGCGACGCGTAAGGTGCGTGTGACAAAAACTGGACACGGCAACTGGGTCCACGCCATTGCCTGGAGCCCGGATGGCGCCATGATCGCCACGGGCAGCCACGATGATGCCATTCGCCTATGGCGCAGTTCGGACCTTGCACCGGAGGGCGTAATCACAACAACCGGCGTGCACACATCGCCAGTCGAAACACTGTCGTTTTTTGCTTCGTCGGACGGTGTGTTGCTGTTTTCCGCTTCGGGCGAGGGGCCGGTAATCTGGAACGTAGTCAAAAGGGAGTTGACATACCGGTTTCCAACCGATGCGGCCGCAATGGCGATAGATGAGGTCGGTGGCTATCTGGTGGCTGGAGGCTATCAGGGCGTCAAAATTTTCTCTCAGGCCACCGGTGGCGGCCTGGTATCCCAGACCATTGACAAGACGCTCGCAGATCACTATGTGTTCCCGGTCGCGGTCTCGCGGGACCGTACTAGTACTATCGTGGCGTCCGGCAACGGCTCAACTTCGGACACTGGCGCGAAAGTCGACATCTGGCGCTTGAACAGCGGGGGCAAACTTACACATATCCGCACGATCGCAATCGGCGATGCCTCGCCCAGCGCGCTGTCGTTCAATCGCGATGCCACGCTGCTTGCCGTCGCGATCGACCGCTCGAGCAAGGTGCGGGTGTTTGAGGTGGGTGCGAAATGAGCCAAAGCCAGCGCAATCCGTTCATCTACGGACGGCCTGTGCCGACCGGGCGCTTTATTGGGAGGCTGCCGGAGGTGCGCACGCTGTTTTCGCGCTTGGCAAATGGCGAAAGTACGGCCGTCGTCGGTGAACCGCATATCGGCAAGTCCTCGTTGCTGGCATTCCTCTCGGATGCGAACACGCAGCACGCTTGGATCAGCGACATCGTCGACCGGCAGCTGTTTGCGGAGATTGACTGCCACCTGATAGCCGCGAATTTCACCATTCCTCAGTTCTGGCAGATGATCTTCGACCAGATGCTCACAGGGGTAGAGGATGCCGCACTGCGAGAGCAATGCGCGGTGGTTGCCCAGAACCAGTTTGGCTCGCTCGCGCTAGAGCGCCTGTTCAAGTTGCTCGCGAAACGTGAGAAGCGGCTGGTGTTGCTGATCGACGAGTTCGACGCATTGCTCAACCATCCGAATTTCGGCACTCCGGAGTTTCTTGGATCGCTGCGCTCGTTCGCGACGCGCACGGACGGGCTGGTCGCAATCATCGCAAGCCGGCTATCGGTGGCGCAGATGAATCGCATGAGCATGCGACAAAACCCCTATGGCTCGCCGTTCTTCAACAATATGACCGAAGTGCGGCTCCCCCACTTGAGTGCTGCGGATGCCGATGTGTTGCTTGACCGGACGCTGTCAACTACGGGCTCCAAAATGGTGTTTGACTCCGGAGACCGGCTTTTTCTGTTTGGGCTGGCTGGACATCATCCCTACCTATTGCAGGTGGCCGCAGCGTCGCTATTCGACGCGGTTGCGGATGGCACACCTGGCGCAGATGGCACGTACCAGCGGGCCGAAAAGCTTTTTCGCGAACGCGCGGCGGCGCACTTCGAAGACCTAACGCGCACGCTGGAGGCCAACACAAATGATCCGATTCGCGGAGAAGATCAAATCGATCGCGCAGCGTTGCGGGAACAACTCGTCAACGCTTTTGACAAAGACGAACTGCGTGAACTTTGTTTCAACCTAGGTGTGGACTATGAGGAACTGGACTTTAGCGGCAAAGGCGCGCTTGCTGTGCGCATGATCCTTTTTTGCCAGCGCAAGGGGGTGTTGGGCAGGTTGCGCGAATTGTGCCGTGCACAGCGGCCGGACAGAGCATGGTAGGCGCCCTTGAGCAGGCTGGTGCTGGCAATTTGACTTGATCTGCCGCTTATGGGCATATCGTCGCCCCAACCGGCCGGGTGTGCCGGATGAAAGTGGAGAGACCTCGAACGGTTGACGGCCGAAGTGCTACAGGCCCAGGAGTTGCAGTTGAACACGCATAGGATCTATTCGACGCTCACGGAGTGGTGGCCGTTCATATTGTCTGTCGAGTCGTGCCGCGAGGAAGGTGAGCTCTTCAAACGGCTGTTCTTCGAAATGAGTGAATCGCTTCCACGAACGCTGCTAGAACTGGGATGTGGCGGTGGCAACACCGCCTCGTTCTTCAAGCCAGAGTTGACGCTCACTCTGACCGATATCTCGCCGGAGATGCTGGAGGTCAGCCGCAAACTCAATCCAGAGAGCGAACACGTGCTCGGCGACATGCGCACGCTGCGGCTAGGGAGGCTCTTTGATGTGGTCTATATCCACGATGCAATCATCTACATGACAACCGAGGACGACCTGCGCCAAGCGATTCGAACGGCCTCCGTGCACTGCCGTCCAGGCGGGATGCTGATGATCTGCCCCGATTGGTTTCGCGAGACATATTCCGACAGTTGCGACATCGATCGGGGCGGGTACGAAGAGGAGGGGCGAGCGATGCGCTACATGGAGTGGCGCTTCGATCCCGACCCGACCGATACGCACTACGAGAATCATTTTGCCATCATGCTGCGTCGCGGCGCCGAAGTCGAGGTGGTACATGACCATCATCGATATGGCGTCTTTCCGCGCGCGACCTGGCTGGCATTGCTGGACGAAGCCGGCTTCGACGCGAGGGTGCTTGATGAGCACCAGATCCTGGTCGGCCGTAAACGTGCGGCGTGACCGAATCAATGACGGTTGCAGCCGCACCGTAGAACTCCTGAAAATGTGGGCCCCACCTTTTTCGCCAACGTTTCAGGTGTGCCAGCAAGGTGGAGTCCACATTTTAGGATGAGTTCTAGCCCAAAACGATGTGTTTGTGGGAGTCGCTAGGAGCCGCCACGACGCTTGCTCGGCGGTTCGCCAGTGAGTGGGGGTGGCTTCGGACCGGAGGGCGCGTCAAATGACGCCTCAAGGCTTCCCGAAAGCACCCAGTCTTCGATGATCCGGTTAGACAAACCGATGTCTTCCCGCAATGTCTGCCTCAGTTCTGCTGCCGACAAGTTACGACTGGAAAGACCGTGCCGCGTCTTTGAAAATCGTTGATTGCCAACCAGAACCAACAACTCATCCGGCCGATTTCGGCGGGCATACAGACGTTGGTTGAAAGGGCTGCGCACACGCGACGATTCATAGCATTCCCGATAGAACGCATGCGTCACCTCACTTTCAAGGAGTCGACATGGCATATAGCCCGAGTTTGGCGGGACATCGACCCACAGAATGAGGCTTCCCCCCTTCTTCGGACAGTCCAAGAGACCGATTTCAGGTAGGTTTTGATTTTCCATCCAAGTCGCGAAGCGGGCAAGGCGCACAGCGCCGATGCCTGCGAGCGACCGGCCGATAGGCCGCTATGTTCGCCCAAAGAACACTTTGGCCGGAGTTCGATATCCCAGTGCTTCGTGAATGCGTGTGTTGTTGTAGAAACCAAAATACCACCCGAGTCGTCCACGTGTCATGCGTGGCGAGTCGTACTCGTGTAGATACACCTCCTCGTACTTCACCGAGCGCCAAAGACGTTCGGTGAAAATATTGTCCATCGCCCGGCCGCGGCCATCCATGCTGATTTGCACGCCTGCTTTCAGAAGCATGTCCGTGTATTGCGTGCTGGTGAAATGGCTTCCCTGATCACTGTTCATGATCGTCGGCATCGCAACCGTCAACGCACGTTGCACGGCTTCCAGAACGAATGGCATCTCCAATGTCTCTGACAACTCCCAGGCCACCACATAGCGCGAAAACCAATCCAGCACCGCCACCAGATACATCCAACCATACAACTGCGGTATGTACGTGATGTCAATGCCGTAGACTTGGCGTGGCGCCGTGATCTCAAGACCGCGCAACAGATATGGCCAGATCGCGTCAGAAAGCCTTCTTTTGCTGAGGTTTGGACCCGGTCGGATGCCTGCGATGCCCATCTCGCGCATGTAGCGTTCGATTCGCTTGTGATTGACCACCAGATCGTACGGCGGCTGCCGCAACGTCTGCGTGATCTTTGGCGATCCGTAGAACGGATACTGCGTGTAGACCTCATCGATCTTGCGCTTCACATGCAGCTCGAACGCGCCAGGCTCTTTTGAGTCGTAATACAGCGTTGACCGGTTCAAGCTCAGCAGCGCTGCCTGCACCGTGATTGGCAATTCTGTGCCGTCCCAATCCATCATCGCGTTGCGTTCGTGCCTGGCTATTCCATCCCGAGCTTTTTTTTGAGCCACGCCAGTTGCGTGCTCAACCTCCCGATCTGCTCATACAGATCATCCTCTTTGCGCTCGTGCTCTGCTTTTATCTTTTCGATCTCGCGCTGCTCATTGTCGAACAGCTGTGGCAATCGCTTGAGCCCCATCATCTTCCATTGGCTCAGCTGTGTCACCGCGACTTTGCGCTCCGCGGCGATCTTCGACATCGCCTTGTCTTCCCTCAGCAGCTCAAGCAGAACCTCAGCTTTGAATGCCGCCGAATACCGCTTTTTCATCGTCCCTCTTTCTA
>JANMNW010000190.1:0-2586 GCA_031368515.1 Chloroflexota bacterium | reverse complement strand
CACGCAGAGATCAGCGCGATACCTCTCGCAAGAGAATGAAAAAGTCACACGAAATAGGACTTTAGTCAGAGTTAACCACGAGAGAATTCGATATATTGTCTATACGCGCATTAAGCGTATTGACACGGTTCTCTCGTGGTTTTCGTTTTTCCGTTGCAAATCATTCAGTGAATGCACGGCAAATACTTCGATACGGGCAAGAATCCAGGCGTACGCTATGCCCGAAAAACTTTGATGGATTCTGGCAGCGCTTGGATCTCCGTTGGCGCAAGCTGGCGGCTCTCAGCGCTTCCAAATCACCGTAGTCTTGAACGACATCGACGAAGACGCTGTTGCACATTGGAGGATGAATGCCGACCTCAGCCATTACGGGCTGGACCGCCATCTCGTTTAGCTTGCCTGGAAAGGAGGCTAAGGCGCGGTCCATCGCGACCAAACCCGGAGACGATTACGTCATCCGCCAGAAAGGCGTGCTGTTTGCCGTCATCGATGGCGCACCCAGCGCAAGCTGCCACGACAAGGCGGCCGAAGTCGCCGGACAAGCCCTGATCAAATCGTATTACTCGGCCGAAGCCGGCACGCAGCCGATCGAGGCGCTGCGCTACGCCGTGCAGCACGCCGTCATGGCGCTGGATGCGATCAAGGAGCCGCGCTGCGGCGGCCTGGCCATCGCGCTGTCCGCCGCCGTTGTGCAGGGCGAATCGCTCTACATCTCGCGCGTAGGCGACGCCAATGCCTATCTCGCCAGCAACGACAAGCTGGTGCTGCTCACTGACGATCCGGTCGACTTCAACGCCATCTCCGAATCCGGCGCCACGCTGCAACCGGGCGACCGCATCCTGCTCTGCACCGAAGGCGTATCGCAAGTGGTTAGTGAAGAAGAGCTGGAACGCGCACTCGGCGATTTCTCGAGCGCCGCCCGCAGCGCCGAATCGGTGCGCAGCACCTTTGTGCGCACGTTGAAATCCGATCATGGCGCCCTGGCTGTGTTCGACTTCCAGGTGCCGCAAGCGGAACGCGCGACTGCCGCGGCCGTCGAGGTGCCGTCGCTGGAAGCCATTCCAGCGCCCACCCGCGAAAGCAAAGCGACGCCGGCGCGCGCGCCAAAGGCCGAGCCCGTTGCCGTCGCCGCAGACATGCCTGAGCCAGCCACGGCGCAAGCACGCGCCATTCCCGCCTCGCGCATGGTTGAGCCGGAGCCTGTCGCAGCGCAGGTTCCCGTGCAGCCTGAGCCTGCGCGCGAGGAGCCACGCATGCGCGCCGCCACCCATGAGCCGAGCGCATTCGCGCAAGCCGAGCCCGCCGCGCCAGCCGCCGAAAATGCCGCACCGCAGGAAGATGTGGCGCCGTCAATTCGCGAAACGATGGATCGGCTGGCTGCTATCTCAAAGCCCGCGGCAAAATCTGGTTCTGCCTGGCCGCCGCCCGCCCCGACCCGCGCTGCGAACAACAGTGGCCCGGCCCCCCGCGCCGGCCAAGCTCCCATTGCGCCAGATGTGGCGTTCGCGCCAGAGCCCGACGCGGTAACCGCCCTGGCAGTTCCTGAGCGGCCTAGCACCAGTGACAGCGGTCCAACCTGGCCTTCTGCCGCGTTTCACCAACCAGGCAGCGACAACAGCTCGACCGCGCGGATGGGTCAGGGTTACCGGGAAGAGACTTTCAAAGTTAAGCGCGGCCAGGGTGGCACTGCCGAGCATGTGATTGTGGTGCGTTCTGAAAATGCGGTGGTCAAGCTGACTCCGGTGCAGGAAGCGGCCAAAGTCGCCGAGAAAGCGCGCGCCAGCCTGCCGGCCGAAAAGCGCATGCCGGTGGGCAAAGGCAAAGTGCAATCAAACGACGACAAGCCGATCATCTTGCCGGCCACCCGCACACCGCGAGCATTCTCGATTTCGCAAGTGCCGCTCACATCCAAGCCGCTGGCAAAAGCCGACCCGTTCTTTCTGCGGCTGGCCGGCACAGTCGGCTTCATGGCCGTTCCAGTGGCGCTATGCGCGTTGCTGGCCGCCACCGGTGTTTTTGGCATCGTGACCGATCGCGCGCTCGTGGCCGCCGGCTTGAAAGTAGCCGCGCTGCCACCCACGCTGACCGCGACGCCGACTGTCGAGCCGACCGCGACCATGACCATGACGCCTGAGCCGACGCTGCCGCCAGAACCGACGGAGACGGCGGCGCCGACAGAGGTGCCGACGCTCACACCCATTCCGCCCAAAGTGACCGCGCCGGCGGTGGCAAATGAACCGACCAACGTGCCGACATTGGCGCCCACCGCCACACCCGAACCGACGCTCACCCCCACCCCGGAGCCGACAAAAGTCGCTGCCGTGCGGCGCGTGGTGCGCCGCCGCACCGTGATTCGGCCAACCCCTCGCCCCATTCGGCGTGTAGTGCCGGCGAAGCCGTCCAACCCGGGCAGCGGCGGCTTTGGACCATTGCCACCGCCACCGCCTTAGTACCTAATCACCAAAATCTCTTCGATTTGAGCAAAGAAAATCGCAGGGATCAAGCCAAGGTTTTCGAAAGCGCGGGAATGACGTGCAGTTCGCGCAAACTGAGAGCCATGGCTGAGACCCTGCGACCGAAATCGGA
>JANMNW010000189.1:0-2514 GCA_031368515.1 Chloroflexota bacterium | reverse complement strand
TCCGATTTCGGTCGCAGGGTCTCAGCCATGGCTCTCAGTTTGCGCGAACTGCACGTCATTCCCGCGCTTTCGAAAACCTTGGCTTGATCCCTGCGATTTTCTTTGCTCAAATCGAAGAGATTTTGGTGATTAGGTACTAATGGACCGTGCGCGCGACGATGGCCGCGCGATGGAAGGCGAAACAAGTCATGACCGTATTCACTGTGAAGCAACCCGCGAACAGGCTGTTCAGCGCAGCCGCAGCGGCGTTGCTGCTATGGGGCGCGCTGCTGTTCGCGCCGGCATCTTTGGCGCATGCGCAAACACCCGTGCCGCCAGCGCCGAGCGCCACGCCGCTTCCCAAGGGGAATGACGACCGCCGTGTGATCGAAGGCGACCGCACAAACTTCGGCGGCGAATTTGTGCTGCGTTCCAATGAAACGTTGCGCGGCGATCTGGCGGTTTTTGGCGGCGAGGTGCGGCTGGAACCCGGCAGCCGTGTTGAAGGCGATGTGGCCATGCTGGGCGGCCGGCTAATTGCCGATGGCGAGATCACCGGCGATTTGTCGCAACTGGGCGGCGAAGTGCGCATCGGTTCCAGCGCGGTCGTTGAGGGCAAAACCGAGCGCATCGGCGGCACGCGCAAGGTCGAGGAAGGCGCTCAGATTCAGAAGAGTGGCACGGATGTGGAAGTGCCCGCTTTGCCCATTCCACCCCAGCCCCATGAGGCGCCGGCTGTCCCTGAAGCACCCAGCGCGCCCGAGCGGCCGCGCACCTGGTGGCAGCGCATGACCGGGCGTTTTGAAGCCATGCAGCCGAATATGGATATTGGATTCAACGGCAACGACAGCGGCTGGAAGGTGTTGCCGGGCGCGCTCTTGATCACGTTGCTGGCCATGCTGGTGGCTGCGGCCGCCCCGCGCAACATTGCGCAGGCCGCGCAGACGCTGCGCGAGCAGCCGGTTTTGTCGGGCGGCGTTGGGTTGCTGTCGCTTGTCGCAGGCAGCATCGTGCTGGCAGTCACGTTGATCTTTATCATTACGCTGTGCACCAATCCATTCATTGCCCTCGCTGCGGTTGGGGCGGGTTGGACGGTGACTTCG
Source organism: Chloroflexota bacterium (assembly GCA_031368515.1). GTDB lineage: Bacteria > Chloroflexota > Anaerolineae > J036 > Brachytrichaceae > CANJQH01. The sequence continues at coordinate 1,432 of JANMNW010000189.1, read as the reverse complement.
CGCATTGCGGGCGAACACCTGATGCGCTACTTGAATCGCCACAACTGGGCGCCGTTGACCCAGATCATGGCTGGCTCTGCTGTGTTGGCATTAATCGGCGCCATACCCTTCGTGGGCGACATCGCCGGGCTGCTGTTTGTGTCGGTGGGGCTGGGTGCGTTGGTGTTGACGCGCGGCGGCACCCGGCCCTATGTGGTGCCGCTGCCAGCGCCAATGGCTGTGGCGCCGCCGGCTGAGTCAGGGCCGGAAGCTTAGAACTTCCTTACCTGTCAGGTCGTGCGCCTACTGCGTTGTGGTGACTTTGCCGGAGTAGCGAAATTGGCCGGGAACGATGCCCGTCGCCTCGGCAAGCGCCACGACAAGCAATTGCAGCGGGATGATCTCGACCACTGGCAAGCCGGCGCCGTGCGCGGTGGGGCAAGCGATGTCGGCGACGCCGCCGGTGCCGGATGTGCCCACCGTGTGCGTGTTTGCGCCATAGCCGCGCAGCTCGCCGGCCAGCCTCTCGTTCAACGGCCGGGTTTTGCCTTCACCCGCCAAAATCAACGCCGTCAATCGCTCATCGGTGAGCTCAAGCGGGCCATGACGAAATTGTCCGGCACCCAAGCCTTCTGCCTGCACTTTGGCGCCTTCCTTCAAGATCAGCGCAGCGGTATGCACCGCAGCCAGCGACGGTCCGCGTCCGACGATGACAAAACGCTGCGGCATGCCAACCGCGCTGGTCAGCTGCGCCACGCGATCGCGCCAGCCTTCAAGATAGTGGGCCATCGTATCTGTAGCCTGAATCAACTCGGCGCGCGGGGTGTCGAGCGGTTGGCCGGTCAGTTGGCGCGCGGCGAGCTGCGCCACCGCCAGCGTTGTGGTGTATGTTTTGGTTGAGACCGTGGCTTCGTCGCCCGCATGCATCTGCACGATTGCCTGTGAGCACTCGGCCAGCGGACTGCTCGTATCGTTGGTGATGCAGATCAAGCGCCCGGGCACCACTTTGTCGAGCAATTCAAGAATCTCGGCGCTGCGGCCGGATTGCGAAATCATGATCAAAAGCGTGCGCTTGTTGATCAGCTCTGATGCCTGGTGCAGCAGCTCGCCGGCGTCGATGTGCCAAGCGGGCACGCCGGCACGAATGAGCGTCAACCAGGCGGTGTAGCCGGCGTGCAGTGAGCTGCCCATGCCGGTGATGACGACGCGCTCAAATCCGCTGGCGCGCGTGCCGGCCAATGCCGGCGTGTCGAAACGCTCAACGGCGCGACGCACTGCCGCCGGTTGTTCCAGGATGTCGGTGATAAAGGGGTTGGTCACGGGTGCCTATTGTGCCGCATCTTGTCGGTGGGGGTCCGCAGGCGGGACCACCCCCGGAGGGTGTGACCACTCTTCGATACACATAACCCTATTTCTCAACTCATGCCAAACTATGTGCATGTCCGCCGACTTT
>JANMNW010000188.1:0-3226 GCA_031368515.1 Chloroflexota bacterium | reverse complement strand
TCCGATTTCGGTCGCAGGGTCTCAGCCATGGCTCTCAGTTTGCGCGAACTGCACGTCATTCCCGCGCTTTCGAAAACCTTGGCTTGATCCCTGCGATTTTCTTTGCTCAAATCGAAGAGATTTTGGTGATTAGGTACTAATTCGGAGACGCAGTCTGGCACAACGTCGGCGGCGCAACGCGACTCGTAGAATCGCACAATGGACTTTTCATTGCTGCTGCGCGGGCTGGTGCTCGGCTTCTCGATCGCCGCGCCGGTTGGGCCGATCGGCTTGTTGTGCATCAAGCGCACCCTGACACACGGCCGTTTGTATGGCCTTGCGTCCGGGCTGGGCGCGGCGGCGGCCGACGGCTTGTACGGCGCGCTGGGCGCATTCGGCATTAGCGCCGTAATTGGCGCGCTGACCGGCGCACAGATTTGGCTGCGGCTGATTGGCGGCCTGTTTCTGTTGTTTTTGGGCGCGCGCAGCTTGCGCGAGCGGCCCGCGGAGCATGAGGCGGCAGCGCGCCCCAGCATCGGCCTCGCCGGCGCTTTCGCCAGCACCCTGGCCCTGACGCTCTCCAATCCGTTGACGATCTTGTCGTTCGCCGCCATGTTTGCCGGCATGGGCGCGCTGACTGGATACGCCAGTGCGCTCACGTTGGTGCTCGGCGTGATTGCCGGTTCGGCGCTGTGGTGGCTGGGGTTGTCCAGTGTGGTCGGCCTGCTGCAGGCGCGTCTGACGCCCACACTGCTGCGCGCGCTCAATGTAGTGTCCGGGCTGGTGTTGATCGCGTTTGCGTTAGTTGCCCTGGGCGGGCTAATACAAGCGAGTCGATAGCCCTTCAACTTAACACAATGTGACGCATACTTGACGTCATGCGCCCAAATTACACTCTGCAGAACCTGCGCGCGGGCCAGCATGCCTTTGGCATCTGGCACGCCACCCAAAGCCCGCATATTGCCCGGCTGCTTGCCTTTCAAGGCTGCGTCGATTGGATCATGGTCGATGGCGAACACACGCCGATCGACACATCGACACTATCGCTATGCTGCGGCGCGGCAGCCGACGCCAGCCGCGGCCGCTGCACGCCCATGGCCCGTGTGGCCGCCGGCACCGTCGATCAGATCAAACGCGTGCTCGATGCAGGCGCGCAAGGCGTGCTTGTGCCGCTAGTCAATACGCCTGAGCAGGCGGCCGAGGTGGTGCAATACGCCAAATACCCGCCCGAAGGCGTGCGCGGCAATGGCGGCATGCTTCCGCATCTTGGCTTTGCCACGACCCGAGCCGATTACACCGCCAACGCCAACTACGAGACGATGGTCTCAATTCAGATAGAGACCCGCCAGGCAGTCGAGAACATCGATGCGATCCTGGCCGTGCCCGGCATCGATTGCGCTTTCATTGGTCCCAACGATCTGCACATTTCGTATGGCTTTTCACCCAGCTATTGGACGGACAGTGGCCCGTTTCACGAAGCGGCCATGCGCGTGCTCAATGCCTGTCAGCGCGCCGGCGTAATCCCAGGCATCCTGAGCGCCAATGCCGCTCAAGCAAAAGCGCGCGCGGCCGAAGGCTTTCGTTTTGTCGGCTATGGAAGCGATGTGTCGCTGATGATGACCGGCGTCGGCGCCGGCTACGCACTGTTGACGGGCGCGCCCGAGCCAAAAGAAGGATGGCCGGGCGTCATGCGCTCTGATACAAATTAGCGGGGTTTGCCGCTTGGGGCGGCATTGCTTACACACCGCTATGACACACTCACCTTCATCACATCGGCAATACCTTGTATTGATCACATTGGCCGCGCTGCTGGCCGCTTGCGGCGGCAACAGCGCAACGGCGCCGACATCCACCCGCGCGCCCGAAGCCACTGCAACAACGGCGCCAACCGCCACGCCCGCGCCTACCGCCACACCGCAACCCTCGCCCACGCCCAAAGCGGCAGCGACCCAGGCGGCCGATGCGCTGGCGAACACCGACGGCGCACAGGTCGGCACCGGCATTTCAGCACGCATGGCCGCCTTTGACAAAGCCACGTCGTTCAAGTCGGTCATGACCATGACAATGACCGGCGATGCGATGGATCTGCCAGTTAAGGCCGATCCCAACATGCCTGTCATGTCCTTCGAGGTTACCAAGTCCGGTGAGAACTCACGCATCCTGTTCGGCGGCTTGCTGGCCGGGTTGATGGGATCCGAAAAAGGCGTTGAGTATCTGGTCGTTGATGGCAAAACCTATGTCAAAGGCCCTGCCATGCTGCTTGGCGCACCCGAAGAAAAATGGTATCTCGTGCCAGAAGAAAAAGTCGCCAAAACGCTGCCGCCGTTTTCACCAAAGACCATGCTGGACGAGATGTTCAAAGGGCAAAAGGCCGACGACACGCTCAAGCCGGCAGGCACTGAGACGCTCGACGGCCAGACCTGCGACGTCTACATTGGCAGCAAAGAAGCCATCCTGAAATCGAGCAGCTCGCTCAGCCGTGATTTCGACTCCGTCGAATCGGCCGAAGCCAAGGCCTATGTCTGCGCCGACGGCTTTTTGCATCTGATGTCGATGAGCTTCACCGGCAAATCCAAATCCGATCCCAGCAAAGAGGCGGGCATGTCGTTGATCATCCGCATGAGCGATTTCAACGTTCCCGTGACGCTGACCGCGCCGGCCGATGCGGAACCGCTCAGGTCACCGCTTGGGTTGACGGATTTGCCCGACGCCAGCACGGCAGAAGCAACGCCCGAGGCGATGGCCGAGAAAGCGACACCTGAAGCCACTGCGGAAGAAACTGAAAGCTCGGAAAGCGGCGATGTGCCTACCGCCAGCACCGGCAAGTTCGACAGCCCATTTCCGCTATTGGGCGCAGTCGAAAACTTCACCAAGATCTCGGATGAGATGGTCAACTTCCAGACCGACGCCACATTGAAACAAGTCTATGCGTTCTACACAGCCGAATACAAAAAGCAGGGCTACAAAGAACGCAAAATCACCACAATCGTCAGCGAGCAGGTTGTAAACCTGGTCCTGGATGGCGGCGACGACGGCAAGTCGATCGTGGTGCAAGCCTTCCCGCTCGGCAAGGACAAAGTCAACGTCAGCGTGCGCAAAGAGAAAGTCTAAGTCAGTAGCCAAAAGAAATGTCATGTGGAAAGAGCGGCACGAGCCGCTCGATTGACGGAGCAATTGGTAAGCGCCAGGAGACCGGCGGAGGTAAAAGAACGGCAGCAGCGATGAATGGCTGCGTCCAGATCGGCCA
>JANMNW010000171.1:0-6947 GCA_031368515.1 Chloroflexota bacterium | reverse complement strand
GTGACCGATCACGGAAACGAGCCACGACGACGGCTACGTCCACGTGCCACGGCCACGTGCCACGGCCACGTCTACGGCCACGACCGCCTGCCGCGAGGACGGCGCCGCTAAACAATTTGCGCGACGCATTCGGCAAACACCGCGCTGTGCCGGTCGATATCGGCTTCGCTGGTGGCTTCGCACATGAGCGCCATGTTGTGAAACGGCGTCATCAAGATACCGCGGTTGAGCGCAGCCAGATGCATGTAACGGTCGAGATCGGCATCGGTCGCGGCCGCAGCCTCTCCGCCATTGCGCGGCGCTTGTGCGCAAAACCAATACTCCGCCCGGCTGCCCAGCCGGGTGACATGCCAGGGCAATCGATGCGTGTCGATCACGGTTTGCACTCCGCCCGTCCAGCGTTCAGCCAGCGCAAATGTTCGCTCGAATGCCTTGGCCGTCAGCACATGCTCAAGCGTCGCGCGTGTGGCCGCGATCGATAGCGCGTTGCCCGCCAGCGTGCCGCCGATCCCACCAGTGTCGGCCGAATCGCGCTCGGTCGATTCCCGAATGCGCTGCGCGACTTCGGCGCTCATGCCGTAAACAGCCGCCGGAATTCCCCCGGCAATCGGCTTGCCCAGCGTCAGCATGTCGGGCTGCAAACCATGCGCACGGGTGTAGCCGCCTTCGCCGCAGCAGATCGTGTGCGTTTCATCGATGATCAGCAGCGTGCCGGTGCGGCGCGTGATGTCACGCAGGGCTTCGTGAAATCCGGGATCAGGTTGCACGATGCCGATGTTCGTCAACGCCGGCTCGGCCAGCACACACGCCACATCGCGCGAGGCCAGCGCCGCCTCCAGCGCACCCAGATCGTTGAACTCGACTACGCGCGTGGTCAGCGCCGGATTGACGCCCATGCCCAGGTTGCCCGGGCGCGGGCCGGGCTTGCCCTCGTTGATCGTGATCAACGTCTCGTCAACGGTGCCGTGATAGCAATAGTTGAACACCAAAATCAACTGGCGCCGTGTGATGTGGCGGGCGAGCCGGATGGCAAAGCGGTTGGCGTCGGTGGCGGTCAGGGCAAATTGCCAATATGGCAGGCCGAAGCGCCGCTCCAACTCGGCGCCGACCCACAGCGAATTTTCGGTCGGCAGCATCAGCGTGCTGCCACGCGCGGCGCGTTCGGCTATCGCCGCCACCGACGCCGCCGGGGCGTGACCGGTCATTGCGCCAGTGTCTCCTAAGCAAAAGTCGATATAGTCGAGCTCATCGACATCTCGAAAATGAGCGCCAGCCGCGTCCGTTACAAAGACCGGAAAATCGCCCGCCCAGCGCACCATCCAATTCATCGGCACGCCACCCAGCAAATTCGTCTGAGCGCGTTCAAACAGCGCGCGGGAACGAGGGTGCGCCCGTTCGAAGTGCGCGCGCTCAGCGGCCAGCGCAGTGCGCAGGCGATCTCGGTTAACGGTCACTCTGGAATTCTATCGGCGCTTTGTCTTTTCCCGCCTATGGCAAACGGCATGCCCCGGAAGCGCCAAACACGCTAAACTTGAACCCTTCGCAGGAGAGTTGTTCGTGAAGTTCACCCAAACACTTGTGATCGTTACTGGCATTGCCTCGCTTCTTGCAGCGTGCGGCAATGCCCAACCCATCAACCCCACCCCGGTGCCCGATCTGCCGACGCCCGCGCCCCCGACGTTTGAAGTGCAGCGCGGTCTGGTGGCGCGCGGCGTCGAGTTCAACGCGCGCGTGCAGCCGGCATCGTCCGAGACGCTGGCCTTTCAAACTGACGGCCGGCTCTACAAGCTCAATGTCAAAGAAGGCGACAAAGTCAAAGCCGGCGACATTCTGGCCGAGCTCGATTTGACCGATCTCAAGGCTCAGCTCGAACAAGAGACCATCCGGCTGCGAACCGCGCAAGCGGTGCTGTCAAATACCGTGACGACATTCAGCGAAACCGTGCGTCTGGCGCAACTCGACCTGGAACAAGCCAAGCTGCGCTACGAAGTGGCGCGCACTCGCGCCGGCGGGGACAACGGCGTGCTGAACAACGATCTCAAGCGCATCGACAAGCGCATCGCGGAGATCGAAAATTCGATCAAGCAGGCGCGCGCCAATTTCGACCAGGCCGGCGCCGACAACGCGGCAAAAATTCTCGAAGAAGCACTGATTGAGCGCGAACGCGTGCTGGCGAGTCTGAGCGACGCCGATCGCGGGCTGCGCGCGCTGGAACTTGAAGCGCGGCTGCTGGCCGCCGATGTCGAGCGCGCCGAGATTCGCGTGCGGCAGCTAAAAGGCACCATCGATCCGGCGCAAATCGAAGCGATCGAGACCGCGCGCATCGCGGTCGAATCGACGCAGGGCAAGATCCTCAACGGCTCGCTGGTTGCGCCGTTTGAGGGCGAAGTTGGCTTGATTTCGATCAAAGTCGGCGACAACGTGCGCGCGCTCTCGCCGCTGATGGTGGTGGCCAAACCCGGCGATCTGGAGCTGGTGGCCACGCCAACCGAGGAACAGCTCAACGAGATCAGCCTGGGTCAGGTCGTCAGCGTGCAGTTTTTGGGCGTGGACAGCGAACCGATCCTGGGCTCGATCGCAAAAGTGCCGATCATCGGCAACGAAGCCACGGGCGGCGGCATCGGCAGCCAGGGCCGTGCGCGCGTGGTGCGCGTCGAATTGAGCGGCAAACCCAAGATGGAATCGGGCGCGCTGGCGCGCGTCAAAACGCAGAGCTCGGCCAAGGAAGGCGTGCTGTGGGTGCCGCCGCAAGTGGTGCGCACCTTTCGCGCGCGGCGCTTTGTGGTGGTGCGCAAACAGGATGGCACGGAGCAACGCGTCGATGTCAAGACCGGGCTGGAAGGCGGAGATCGGCTGGAAATTCTGGATGGATTGAAGGAAGGCGACATTGTTGTTTCGCCTTGAGCGCCTATGACCGCGATCTTGCGCGCGTTTTTGCGCTACCTTTCGCTCGTCACCCTGGCGTTGCGCAGGCTGTTTTATCAGCGGGCGCTGACGTTGTGCATGCTCATGGGCATGTCGCTTGCGGTGGCGCTGGCGGTGGCGATTCCCGCCTATGTCAATGTGGCTCAGGCCAACGTGCTGCGCCAGCGCCTGCAGCAGGCCGAGGGCGATTCCATCGTCGCCGGCCCGCGCTCTCCGTTCAGCCTGCTGTTCACGTTCATCAGCTTCGACGCGGGCAAGGTCGACGCCAAAGCCTATGACGTGCTGAACGAATACGCGCAGAACGCGCGGACGCGCGCGATTCTGCCGGTCAACGAGTTGTACCGGACCATTTCCACCGACCGCTTTCGGGTCTACTCCTCCGGCAACAGCGTGGCCAAATACGAGCTTCCCAAGGAAGCCAAAGAAGAATCGCTGTTCAACCGCAACCGCACCATCGTGCCGCCCTATTTGTTTTTTGCGTCTTTCGATGTGATCGAAGGCATTGAGTCGCACATCGAAATGGACGAAGGGCGCGCGCCGGGCGGCATGCAGCAAATCAGCACCGACAAGCCGGTGGAGGTGATGATCGAGCGGCAGATGGCCAACAAATACGGCATCGTGGCCGGCGACGCCTTCACCGTTGCGGTGAGCTACCGCGAGACGGTCAACGACGAGAATGGCAGCACGCTGGTCGAGCGATTCATTCCGCTGCCGATTACGGTCACGGGCATTTGGAACGCTCGCGATGCGCGTGAAGATTTCTGGACGCTGGCGCCCGCCAGCATGCGCGAATCTTTTCTGATACCCGAAGACGTGCTGCGCGAGCGCGTGATGCGCACCTATCCGTATGTGGTCACACTGGCGCTGTGGAACCTGCAGCTGGATTCGAACTCGCTGACGGTGGACGCGGTCGATCCGCTGCTCAGCCGGGCGGCCACATTCAAGCGCGAGATCTTTCAAATCAACCCGTCATTCAAGGTGTCATCGCGCGTGATCGATGCGCTGGCCGACTATCGCAAATCGGCCAACGAGCTCAACCTGGTGCTGACCATCTTCAGCTTGCCGGCGTTTGCGATGGTGATTTACTTTTTGGCGCTGATCTCCGGCATGGTCGTGCGGCAGCAAGAAGCCGAGCTGGCGATTCTGCAAAGCCGCGGCTCGTCGTCGGTCGATGTGTTTTTGCTTTATTTGATTCAGAGCCTGCTGCTGGGCATCGCCGCTTTGGGCTTGGGCCTGGTGCTCGGGCTGGCCGTGGCCGGCATGATTGCCAACACCCGCTCGTTTCTGGAATTCTCGTTTGACCGCACCACGTTTGAGCAAGTCTTCCGCGTGACACCGCCGGTACTGCGAACGGCGGTTTATGCCGCGCTTGCTGCCGTGGTGATCACGCTTTTGCCGGTGCTGAGCACCGCTCGCGGCAACATTATTTCGCATGGCGTGGGACGCGCGCGCAGTCTTCGCAAACCATTCTGGCAGCGCGCGTTTTTGGATGTCCTGCTGCTGATTCCGTGCGTTTACAGCTATATCCAACTGCGGCAACGCGGCAGCCTGGCCACCATCACCACACAGCTTGAACGCGCGGGCGAGCTGGGCGCCACGGTTGCGCGCCTCACCGCCAGCGATGACCCGTTCCGCGATCCAGTGCGCTTTCTGGTGCCGGTGCTGACGGTGACGGCGCTGGGTCTGCTGGCGGCTCGCTTGCTGCCCGTCGTGGTCGGCATCCTGGCGCGCGTGCTGAGCATCGGCGAAATCAGCCGGGGCCCCCTGCTGCCGGTGTTTCTGGCCTTGCGCGAGCTGGCCCGCTCACCGGGCGATTACATCGCGCCGCTGGTGCTGCTCATCTTCACGCTGGGCGTCGCGATCTTTGGCGCATCGGCCGCGCGCACGCTGGACCAGCATTTGCGCGAAAGCACGCTGTTGCAGGTGGGTGGTGACACCCGGCTGATCGAAAACGGCGAGTCGAACAAGCCGCCGCCCGGACCCTTCGCGCCGCCCCCCAGTTCGGCCGAAGCCAACAAACCCGAGCTGTGGACTTTTCCGCCCGTCGAAAATCATCTGCTGATTCCGGGTGTGCGCAACTATGCGCGCGTGGCCGAAATCCGCACGGCGCCGCAGGCTTTGCGCGTAGAAGAAAACACCATCTACAAAGTGTATGCCGTCGACCGTCGCCAGTTTCATGACATCGCCGCGTCGGCGTTTCGCGCCGATTACGCCACGCGTTCATTTGGGGAGCTGATGAACAGCATGGGCAAGACGCGCAGCGGCCTGCTTGCCCCGCAACGCTTTTTGAGCGAGAACGGCTTGTCGATCGGCGACACGCTGATTCTCAAATTCTCGCTGGATGCCACGCCCGTCAATGTCACCTACACCGTGCGCGGCGGCTTCACATACTTCCCGATCGCGGGCGTGAACGACACCGATGTCGGATTTGTGACGGACATCGGCTACACGTTTGAGTGGCTGGGCAAGGAAGTGCCCTACGAGGTATTACTGGCAACCGAACCCAGCACGGACGGGCGCGAAGTGGCCAGCATCGCGGTTGAAAAGCATGATTTTCTGGTTTCGACGGTGGAAGACACGCGCGCCATCATGCTCAAGGAACAGGCCCGCCCGGAGCGACAGGGCATGTTCGGCATGCTCAGCGCAAGCTTTGTATTTGTCACACTGCTGACGTTGACGGGCTTTGCGGTGTATGCGCTGCTGTCGTTTCGCCGCCGCTCAATCGAAATCGGCGTGATGCGGGCCATGGGATTGTCAGCCGGCCAGATGTCGATGTATGTGGTGTTTTTGCAGACGTTCATCGTGGTGCTGGGCGCGGCCATCGGCGGCGGCATCGGGCTGCTGGTCAGCCGTCTGTTTGTGCCCTTTCTGCAGATCGGCGGCTCGTTGATTCAAAGCGTGCCCTCGTTTTTCGTCCGCGTGGCCTGGCAGGATACGCTGCTGTTTTACATCGCGTTGACCATTGCGTTGGTTGCAGTGCTGGTTGGCAGCCTGATCTTCCTGCGCCGGCTCAAAGTGTTCGAAGTGGTCAAGCTCGGCGCGACGAATTGACAATCGCCCCGTCCTTTAACTCAACCACCCGATCGGTGCTGCTGAGGGCGAGCGGATCGTGCGACGACATGATCACAGTCACGCCTTCGCTCAGCACAATTTTGCGCACCAACTCCAGAATTTCCTTGCTGGTAGTGGTGTCCAGCTCGCCGGTGGGTTCGTCGGCAATCAACAGGCGCGGCTGGCTGGCCAGCGCCCGCGCCAGCGCCACGCGCTGCTGCTGGCCGCCAGACATCTCGTACGGCCGGTGATCGGCCCATTTGCCCATGCCCACCAGGTCGAGGCACTCCAGGGCGCGCTGTTTGCGCCGATGCTTTCCGCCAATGCGCATTGGCAGGTCCACATTTTCATACGCCGACAGCGTCGGCATCAGCGCAAAGGACTGAAACATGAAGCTGACCGAATGACGGCGCCACTCCGTCATGCGCGCGTCGCTGAACCTGTTGATGTTCTGGCCAAAGCAAAGAATTTCACCCTGGGTGGGCCGGTCCAGCCCGCTGACGCAATTGAGCAGCGTGGTTTTGCCGCTGCCGCTGCGCCCCTTGACGCCGATCCACTCGCCTTGCGCCACGTCCAGGTTGATGCCGCGCAAGGCATACACCGCGGTATTGCCCGACCCGTACACCCGCGTGAGATCGCGCGCGGATATGGCAGGTCCGTTTGTCTGCTCTGTCATGTTCGACGGCTTCATTGTTCAATCGGTTTGACCAGAATGCCCTCATCGGTGCTTTCGATCGTCACGCGCCCGGCGATGCCGTATTGCTCGCGCATGGCTTTCGGAATTTGCAGGCGTCCGGCCGAATCCAGCACGGTGCGCGCCACACCGCCCGTGTGCAGCCCAATTTCTGTGGCCACTTTGCCGTCTTGAATGCCGACCACACGATCAACGTGGCGGGCGATCTCACGGTCATGGCTGACGATGACAACGGTGACGCCGTAGCGATCACGGATGTCGCGGAACAGCTGATAGA
>JANMNW010000170.1:0-17551 GCA_031368515.1 Chloroflexota bacterium | reverse complement strand
TTGGCCGCAGATGTAACCAAGCTGACCAGCGCAAAGACGGTGAATGGAGCCGATCTGGCCATCAAGATCGTGAATGGTGCCGTCATGGTGAATGACGCCAAGGTGACCGCCACGGATATTAAGGCGAGCAACGGGATCATTCACGTGATCGACACCGTCATGCTTCCGCCAGCTGAGTAGCGCAAACGTGTTTATCGGATGAGTTACTAAGACGATAGATACTGCGCACCCGTTGCGAAATTGAGGCGCAAAGCCCCGGCCCTGAATCAGGCCGGGGCTTTGCTTTGCATCGCGTTCGCGATGGTGGATCCATGCAAATGGACAATTTTTCGGGAACAATCCACAATGCCCGCATGCGCTATGACGTTTCGATTATTCCAAGCCGCATGAATCCGGATCTGACGCCGGAGCTGGAGCGCGACGTCAAATTCTTTCTAAAGTGGGGCTATCTGGTTGTTGAGGACGCCATCACGCCGGAACAGGTGGGCACGTTGCGCGAGGCGCTTGACGAGACATTTGCGCGCACGCGCACGCAGTTCACGCATCAGCTGCTGGAAGAAGACGATCGCTTCGCCTTTCTGCTCGATCATGCGCCGGTGTTGAGCCGCATGACGGCCATCCTGGGCAACTGCGTGCAGCTGCACAGCGCCACCGCGCGCGTGACCGAGCCCGGCGCGCCCGACCAGAACTGGCATCGCGATGGGCCGTGGCCGGTCGATCCAGACGGCACTCCCTACGGCAGCATTCCCGGCCAGATCAACTGCGGCTATTACCTGGATGAATTGACTCTGGAGAACGGGCCGATTGCCATCGTGCCCGGTAGCCATCGCGCGCCGTTCAAGCCGCCCGAAGGCCATCCACGCTTCCCGGACGAGAAAATGATCCTGGCCAAACCCGGCCAGGCCGTCCTGTTCAACGGCTGGCTGTATCACCGCGGCGTGGCCAACACGTCCGACACCCGGCGGCGGGTGTGTTTGATGTGCTATCAAAACGCGTGGATGAAATCGCGCGAGCCGTTTAACGGCCCGCGCGTAATGAAGCTCAAAGAGAACGGCACGCCGTGGCAGCAACTGCTGCTGGGCGGCGTGGCGCAGTGGTAGGCGCGGGAGCATTCACATGAAAACTCTGACCGAGCGTTTGGTGGAATACAAAGAAAACGGCTACACCATTTTCGAAGCCGTCTTCAGCCGCGGGCAAATGGACGCGTGGATCGCGCGCTATGACGACCTGGTGCAACGGCAGACGCCGCTGGGCGCCGAGCGGCCGACGCGTTGGCTGAGCAGCGTGGTGGAATACGAACCGTGGCTGATGCTGCCCGCCGTCAATAATCCGGACATCCTCGATTTCGCCGAACGGGTGATGGGGCCGTTTGTGCAGCTCGACAATCTCACCTTCATGGCCTTTCCCTCCTATCCGCGCGCCGAGATTGAGGGCCGCACGAGCGGCTGGCATCGCGATATCTGGGCGTGGGTTCCGCCGGGCAACGACTACATCGCGCCGCTGGCCTGCAATGCGATCACGTATTTGCAGGACCTCAGCGACGAAAACGGACCGTTGCGCGTTGTGCCGGGTTCGCATCGCGAGCCGGTGATGGTGGCGCCTGACAACCTGCATGCGCCGCACCCGCGCGAGGTGTTGGTGTATCCCAAGGCGGGCGACATCGTCTTCACGCATTGCGCGCTGCTGCATTCCGGCACGCCCAATTACAGCGGCAAGCTGCGCTATTTCTTCAGCATCTACTACAACCGCAGCTGGTTGCGTTATCGCGACAATCATTCCGGCCCCAACGTGGGCAAGATCATTCAAATGGCGCGCCAGAAGAACGACCGGCGCCTGCTGCGGCTGTTTGGCGTGGACGAGCAGGTCTTTATGCGCGCGAACTCGGGGTATCAGGTGGCCGACGAGGAGATGTGGGATCGTTGGATTTGTGAAGACCGTGCGGTGCTGAAATCATGATCGACACCGATCTCAAGCGCGCGCACGTGGGTGCAATCCCTGTGCTATGGGCGGAGCCGAATCAGTCTGCGCGCGGCCTGGTGATCTGGCTGCCCGGCTTCAGCGGCGACAAAGAAGGCGTGCGGGACTACTTGCGCGCGCTGGCTGCAGTCGGATTCATCGGCCTGAGTTTCGACCCGGCCGAGCATGGCGAGCGAAGCGCCGAAGGTGTTGACGCGCTGCGCGCCCGCGTGCGCGGAAACATCCGCCGCCACTTCTGGCCGATTTTGGCCCAAACGGCGGAAGAGACGCCGCGGGTGATCGACTGGGCAGTGCGCGAGTTGGGCGTGCCCTTCGCTGTGGGCATGGGTGGCATCTCGATGGGAGGCGACATCGCGGTGGCAGCTGCCGGGCTGGATCAGCGCATCCGGGCGGTGGCTGCGGGGTGCGCCACGGCCGATTGGCTGCGGCCAGGCTCGTTTGAAGCGCCAGGCGAACCTGATGCATGGGCGAAGGCGTGCTATGAACGGCGCAACCCATTGACGAATCTGGCGCACTATGCGCATTGCCCAGCGCTGAGTTTTCAGTGTGGCGCTGATGATCGACAAGTTCCTCCCAATGGCGCGCAGCGCTTTGTGGATGCGCTGCGCGGCGTTTATGTACCGCATTCGGATCGGCTGGAGGTGCTTTTGGAGCCTGGTGTGGCGCACACGTTCACGCCGAAGATGTGGGGCACGTGCCTTCACTGGTTTGCTCACCGGCTGCGCTGATTTCCGTGCCGATGTTGTTTCTCTGGCACGATCGCCTTGGACTAGTCTCGCCGCAAGACCTTCCGGAAGCTCCGCTTCGTGTCCAACGCGGGCATTCGCATAGGGACATAAGTTATGAATTGCGCAATTGTGCTCTAGATATGGGTGAATTTCGGTGATTTGTGCTGAAAATGGCCTATTTGAGGCGTGGTTACTTAGAATTGCGCAAGCCAGACGTAGGGAAACATAACAACATTACGCTCTGCAATCAGTCAAACGTGTATGGCGCAGGGACTGTCACACTGTAGCGCGCTCCCTACACTGTCCGCCGAAACTAATGTTGTGCGCTGTGTTTCGGCTGGGGGGTGGAAGGCAGGCGGCTGTGGGCGTCGCCGCCTTGTTGTGCGTGCTGTTTGCCATGGCAGCCGCACGGCCCGCTGACGTGTTTGCTCAGGACAAAGGGCCGTCAGAACTGACATATCGGATGTTTCTTCCTGGCATCGCGCTCGCGGCCGAGCCAAATGCACCAACGCCCAGCTGCGCGCCGGCGGTCAGTCAGGCGCCTGTGTCAGCGGATGAATCGGCCGAGGCGCGCATCGTTGCCGCCATCAACGCCGCCCGCGCCGACGCAGGATTGAAGCCCATGCAATCGGCGCCGCGCCTGGTGCAAGCCGCGCGCTCGCACAGTCGCGACATGGCGGAAAATAACTTCACCGGCCACACCGGTTCGGACGGCTCTGACATTGTGAAGCGGCTTGAACGCGTGTGCGTGCGCTGGCGCATGGCGGCAGAAAACGTCGGCTGGGGCTCGCCCGATGCCGGTGCCATGATGAAGGCGTGGATGGACAGCCCGCCGCATCGAGCCAACATCCTCAACCCGGACTTGGCCGAAGTCGGCGTGGGTTATGCCAGCCAGCCGGGCAGCGATTTTGTCGACTACTGGACCATCGACTTCGCGACCGAGTAGGCCTTAGCGCACCCGCGGGCCGGCCGGCGGCGCATTTGCACCGAGTAGTCGCCACACGCCTTTCTTCCCCGACAACACAAGCGTGTATGCTTGCGGCGCAGATGAAGAGCGAAGCAGCGACCCCTATTTCCATTGGCGTGTTGACCAGCGGCGGCGACGCCCAAGGCATGAATGCCGCAGTGCGGGCGGTGGTGCGCACTGCCGTCAATCGCGGCGCGCGTGTGTTCGCCATCCGGGAAGGCTATCAGGGCATGATCGATGGCGGCGACGCCATTCGCCCACTGGTCTGGCGAGATACGGGCGGCATCCTCAACCGCGGCGGAACCGTGATCGGCACGGCGCGCAGCGCCGCTTTCCGCGACCGCGCCGGCCGATTGATCGCCGCCCGGCATTTACTTGAGCACGACATCGACCGGCTGGTTGTGATCGGTGGCGACGGCAGCCTGACCGGCGCCGACATCTTTCGCCGCGAATGGCCCGGGCTGCTCGCCGAGCTTGTGGCGTCGGGTGAACTCACCCACGAGAAGGCCGACGCGCATTTGTCGCTGGGCATCGTCGGGCTGGTCGGGTCCATCGACAACGACTTTTGCGGCACCGACATGACCATCGGCGCCGACACCGCGCTGCATCGCATTGTCGAAGCCATCGACGCGATTTCGAGCACCGCGGCTAGCCACCAGCGCACCTTTGTTGTGGAAGTGATGGGCCGCAACTGCGGCTATCTTGCGTTGACCAGCGCGATTGCCGGCGGCGCCGACTGGGTGCTTTTGCCGGAACAGCCGCCGGCGGCGGGCTGGGAAGATCAGATGTGCACGCTGCTTAAAGCCGGACGAGCGGCCGGGCGCCGCGACAGCATTGTGGTCGTTTCCGAGGGCGCGCGCGATCGCGCCGGTCAACCCATCACCAGCACCTATGTTCAAAAAGCGCTTGAAGAGCGCCTGCATCTCGAAGCGCGCGTCACAATTCTCGGCCATGTGCAACGTGGCGGCGCGCCCAGCGCGTATGACCGCTGGATGAGTTCCCTGCTCGGCTATGAGGCTGTGCAGGAGTTGTTGAGCGTGACGCCGGAAGACGAACCCAAACTGATCGGCATTCAGCACAACCGCATCGTGCGCGCGCCGTTGATGCAGTGCGTGGCCGATACACGCGCGGTGCCCAAGGCCATCGGGGCTGGCGACTATGCGCACGCCATGGAATTGCGCGGCAACGATTTTGCCGAGTGGGTGCAGGTCTTTGAGTCGATGGCGCGCGCGCTCCCGGATGTCGAACCGGGCGGGCGCAAGCGCCTGGCCATCATCAACGGCGGCGCGCCGTCGCCGGGCATGAACACAGCCGTTCGCGCGGCCACGCGCCTTGCGCTGGAGCAGGGCCACGCGGTGGTGGCTGTCAGAAATGGATTTCAGGGGTTGATTGAAGGCAGCCTTGAGCCCTTTAACTGGGGCAGCGTGGATGGCTGGGGGCCGATAGGCGGCGCCATGCTCGGCACCAACCGGCACGTCCCAAACGGCTACGAGGAGTTGGATCGCATCGCGCGCAATCTGCACCGTCACCGCATTGACGGGCTGTTGATGGTGGGCGGCTGGAGCGGCTATGAAGCCGCGTTTCATCTGTGGCGCGCGCGCGAGCATCATCCGGAGTTCGACATCCCGATGCTGTGCCTGCCGGCATCAATCGACAACAACCTGCCCGGCTCCGAATTGAGCGTGGGCGCCGACACCGCTCTAAACACTATTGTCGAGGTGGTGGACAAAATCAAGCAATCCGGCGTCGCATCCAAGCACCGGGCATTTGTCGTGGAAGTCATGGGGCACTATTGCGGCTATCTGGCCACCATGACCGGGATGGCCACCGGCGCGGAACATGTCTACACGCACGAGCGCGGGATCAAGCTGTCCGATCTGCAGCGCGATCTGAAGCGCATGCTGACGCACTTTCGCCGCGGCAACCGGCTTTCGCTGATGATTCGCAACGAAAACGCCAATGCGCTCTACACCACGCCGTTTATCTGCGCATTGCTGGAAGAGGAGGGCGGGGAGGAGTTCGATGTGCGCAGCGCGATTCTTGGCCACATGCAGCAGGGCGGAAATCCCAGCCCGGATGATCGCGTGCGCGCCACGCAGCTGGCTGCGCGTTCGGTCGCCTACTTTGCCGAACAGTTTGCCAGCCGCCGCCGTGATGCGCAGATGATCGGGTATCAACACGGCGATGTCACTTTTTCACATCTGGCCGATCTGGCTGCGCTGAGCGATCTTGAGTTCCGCCGACCGCGTTCGCAATGGTGGCTGAGTTTGTGCGACGTTGCGGAGGAGCTTGAGCATGCGAACACTCGTCTACAGCACCCGGCCGTATGACCGGGAGGCCCTGGAGCGGGCCAATGCCGGCCGGCACTCGATCGAATTTGCCGAGAGCGCTTTGGACGAACGGGCCGCCGCCCTGGCGCAGGGTTTTGACGGCGTGTGTTTGTTTGTCAACGATCATGCCACGTCCGAAGTCATCGCTCGCCTGGCGCAAGGCGGCGTCCGGCTGATCGCCCAGCGCGCGACCGGCTACAACAACATCGACCTGGCCGCCGCCGCCAAATATGACATGACCGTGATGCGCGTCGGGTTTTACTCGCCATACGCCGTGGCGGAGCACGCCGTCGCCCTGCTGCAAACGCTGAATCGAAAGACGCATCGCGCGTATAGCCGCGTGCGCGAGAGCAATTTTCTTCTGGATGGCCTTGTCGGCATGGACTTGCACGGCAAGACCGTGGGCGTGGTGGGCACCGGCAAGATCGGCCAGGCGTTCGCTTCGATCATGGCCGGCTTTGGCTGCACGCTGCTGGGGTATGACGTGGCTCAGAATCCGGCATGCGCCGCCCTCGGCATGCGCTATGTGCCGCTGCCGGAGCTGGCGGCGCAGGCCGATGTGATCAGCCTGCATCTACCCCTTTTTCCAGGGACAATGCATCTCGTCAATGCCGCATTGCTGGCTGCGATGAAGCCCGGTGTGGTGCTGATCAACACCAGCCGCGGCAAGTTGATCGACACCGACGCGCTCGTTGATGCGCTGAAGTCCGGCCGAGTGGGCGCCGTCGGACTGGATGTTTATGAAGTTGAAGAAAAGCTGTTCTTTCGAGACTTTTCGCAGCGCATCATGCAGGACGATGTGTTTGCGCGGCTGGTGTCGTTTCCCAATGT
The DNA here is from genome assembly GCA_031368515.1 of Chloroflexota bacterium. Lineage (GTDB taxonomy): Bacteria > Chloroflexota > Anaerolineae > J036 > Brachytrichaceae > CANJQH01. Next base: position 10,718 of record JANMNW010000170.1, on the reverse strand, counting down.
GCTGGTCACCGCGCATCAGGCTTTTCTCACCCACGAGGCGCTGGGACAGATCGCCGAGGCAACCGTTCAGAATCTGACCGACTTTGAAGAGGGCCGCGATAATGCCAACGTGGTGCGGGCCTAGCGCGCGTTACACCGCCGCTTCGTCGATCACATCCATGATGGTGAGTGCGCGCTGGCGAAAGCGCCGCGCCAGCAGCGCAAAAATCGCCAGCCAGCTCACTGCGCCCGCAAACAAAAACGACGCCGGCACAACCCACCAGACCGGATTGCGAATCAGCGCGCCATCCGGCGCATCCCGCTGATAGACCACATCGACGGCTTCGCCGATGGCATAGCGCGGCGGGTTGTAGCTGTTGATGTCCTCAAATTGCACCGTGCGGCCGGATGAGTCGGTGTATTCGATCACGGCTGTGTATGACGTGCCGTCGGACGACTCTTCGCGATTGGTCACCACGCGGCCTGTTGTGGCGGTGCCATCGCGATACAGCGCCTGTTGCGGCCGGCCAAAACCGGCGGCCAGCGCGACAAAAACAGCCGGCGCCAGCAACGGCACGATGCCGAGCAGGCAGCCGCCATTCACGCTGCGCGCGAAACCCGTGCGCGCAATCAGCAGCGCAAAAAAGATGAGAACTGTCGCGGCGACGGCGACGCCTGCCACGAGCGCGAGCGCTTTGGCGGCTTCGACAAAAAAGAGCAAACTCATGGCATGCGGGAACTGCGGCTACGCGGCATCAACCACGGCGCCGCAGTAGTCGCACTCGGCGCGCGCGCTGCTGATCCAGTCGACCTCGTCGGGGCGCATGGGCAGGCTGCAGCCGGGGCAGTTCGCCGGCAATTGCGTGCGGGGCAGCGATTCCTTGCGCGACTCGTTTTGAAAGATCACCATCTTCGCGCTTTGTTCGGCGCGCAATGCGTCCAGCGCGCGCGTCAGTCTTTTTGCTTCAAGCCTCTTGACGATGTTTTGATAGAACGCAGGCGCGCGAAAATAAAGCTCCATCTGAATGAAGTGCTTGAGCGCGCCGCGCGCGTGCTCGAGCGCCCCGGCGCCATCGCCGGCGTTGGCGTACGCCAGCGCGGCAAGCGCATGGGTGTTGCCAGCGCGGCGTTGATTGCGGTCTTTCTCCGCAACATCGGCCAGCCGGGCCAGCTCAGCTGCGGCTTCGGCATGCTGACCAGCGAGGGTCAGCGCCTGAGCGCGTTGCAGCGCCGGGCCGGGGGACTGTGGATCAGCGGACATGTGTAAGCGGCAGTGTACAACGCCTGGACGCTTGCGCGCGCCGCGCAATAAAGAAAACGGTGCGGATGACAGGCAGAATATGTGTATTCAACAAAAGTAGCTCGGGCACCCTTGAAAGGTGTCGACGCCCATTTCATTAAGTTTGTCTGCCAGCACCGCACCGTTTTTTCACCTGCCACGGGTGCGCAGCGCGAGCCGCCTCTGCTGTGCCGCGGGGAACGTTGACTTCAGCTCCCACGCTGCGCATCTTCCGCTAGAGTGATGTTGGGTGTGTGATTCAACGTTCATTATGCGCAGCGCCTGCGACGATGCATTGGGCCAGCGGCCGGGTCACGGCCTGGTCACATGGCCGGGTCATGATGGGCGCGGGCGGGCGTATGCTCTCAATGCGCGCTGTCACGCGGTGTTGTGGCCGCGCTGGAGGTGCGGAATGTACCGCAAAATTCTTGTTCCACTGGACGGATCGGCGCTGGCTGAGGAAGTTTTGGATAACGTTCGCGCACTGGCTGTTTGTGCCGGCGCCGAAGTTGTTTTGTTTCGAGCCACGCCTGTTCCGACCTACATGCCCACACGGCCGGAGCCCGTCGGCGCACCGCGCGCAACAAGCCATCTGGACCCGATGGCGCGTGTCAGCACATTTCCCACGATGGGGGGTCCCAATGACAGCGCGCGCGTGCAGCGCGCGGTTGAAGCGGCCGAGCGCTATCTCGAGTCTGTTGATGCGAAGCTGAAGGCCGACGGATTCCGCACGCGTGTGATCACGCAGCCGGGGCCGGTTGCAGATGCCATCCTCGACGTCGCCGACGCTTTGGGCGTTGATCTGATCGCCATGTCGACGCACGGCCGAGGCGGCATCCGCCGCTTTTTGCTGGGCAGCGTTGCGACGCAGGTGATGCAGCACGCCCGCGTGCCGGTATTGCTGCGACGAGCAGCTGACCTTCCGAACGCCCAGCCTGCGCCCATTCGACACATCTTGGTTGCTCTGGATGGCTCGCCGCATGCCGCCTCGGTATTGCCGCATGTTGGAGAGCTTGCGAAGTGCACCAGGGCCCAAGTCACGCTGCTGCGCGTTGTCGATCGCACCGCGAATGAAAGCATGGACGATGAAGCCGACCTGTTGATGGTGGCACTGTCAACAGTTCGGACTCGGACTTCCCCGCCGGCCGATGCCGAGATGGATACGGCAGGTCAGAACCCACAGGCTCACCGGCTCGACGAGGCACAGAGTTATCTTGACTCGGTCGCCCATGACGCAGCCGCGTGGAACGTGCCGGTTGACACCATCGTGCAGGCGGGTGATCCGGCCGAAACGATTCTCGATTTGGCGAAGTCCGCGCACGCCGATGTTGTGGCGATATCAACCCACGGTCTGGGCGGCGTGCGACGGTTCCTGCTGGGCAGTGTGGCCGACAAAGTGGTTAGACACGCCGGCGAGCTGGTCGTGCTCGTGCGGCCGGCGGGTAACTAGCCGCCTGACTACATTTTGACGGCCCCGGCGGCCAATCCCTGCACGACAAAGCGCTGCGACAAGTAATACAAGATCATGACCGGCGCGGCTGCGACGACTGAGCCTGCCATGATCTGTCCCCAGCGAAAGACATCGCCGGTAATAAGGTATTGCAGCGCCACTGGGATCGTACGTATTTCACGCGATGTGGTGAAGATCAGCGCCAACAGCAATTCGTTCCATGCGCCGGTGAACGTGAATACGCTCACGGCCACCATGCCCGGCGCAGCCAGCGGCAGCAAAATCCGAAGCAGGGCTTGCATACGTGTTGCGCCATCGACCATCGCCTGTTCTTCCAGGTCAAACGGCACACTCCGGAAAAAGCCCATCATCAGCCAGGTGCTGAGCGGCGCCGAAAAGGTCATGTAGACGAAGATCAGACCTTGCAACGTATTCCCCAGCTGTAGCCGGTTGATGATGACGGCCAGCGGAATGAACAGCAGCGACGATGGTGTCAGGTAGGCAAACAGAACGAAGCGGCCGAGCCACTTGCGGCCCGGGTAGCGAAGGCGAACCAGGCTGTAAGCGGCCAGACAGCTGATGACGACCGAAAACAGCGTGGTTATCGCGGCGACGACAAAGCTGTTGCGAATGTTGGTCACGAAGCCGTAGTCGTTGAACAGCTGTATGTAGTTGTTCAGCACCGGCCGCAAAGGAACAATGGTCGGCTCACGGTAAATGTCGCGCGGCAACTTCAGTGACACCGTGAACATGTAGTAGATCGGAAACAGGATAAAAAGCGCGACGAGAAGCAGCGCGCCGTAGTAGAACAGCTTCTGGCGGAGCGAGAGCTTGGTGAGCATAGGCGCTATTCCTGGTTGCGCTCAAGCAGTTTTACGCCGATCAGCGCGAGCATGCTGAAGACCGGCAGCATGGCCACTGACACAGCCGAAGCTTCACCGATGCGCATCGTCTGCAGCCCGAAATACGCCAACACCGGGAATGTCATTGTGGCGTCGCTGGGGCCGCCTTGCGTGATCAGCCAGACGTTCTCGAAGCTATTGGTGGTCCAGATCGTGCTGAGCAGCACGACAACTACCACCACATGCCGGATGCCTGGGATCGTGACGTGCAAGAAACGATTCCAGGTGCTGGCCCCATCGATGGCCGCAGCTTCGTGCAGCTCCTGCGGAACACCTTGAAGCGCAGCAAGGAACGAGATGACCCAGAAGGGGAAGCCGCGCCAGAAGGTCGCCAGGACGACGCTCGCCATTGCAAGCTCTTTGCTCAAAAAATCAATGTTGCCCAAGCCGAGCCGGATGGAGATGATGTTGAACAAGCCGCCCTGCGGGGCATACAACAATTGCCAGGTGAGATACGCCACAAATGAGGGCATTGCCCAAGGCAGCAGGATAAGCCCGCGCCAGAACTGACGCGCGCGTATGGCCTGGTTGAGCAGCAGCGCGATGGCCAGTCCAAACACCAGCTTTAACGATTGCACGCTGGCTACCAGCACAATGGTGTTGACGATGGTCTTCTGAAAGCTCGGCACGCCGGCCAAATAGCGAAAGTTAGCCAATCCGACGAACTCGCCCACGGTGCCGATCTCGCGATTGGTGAAACTAATCCAAACCGCAAACGCAAAAGGATAGACCACGAGCGCGAGCAGGCAGATGATGATAGGCGCGAGCAGAGCGTATCCGAGCACGCTGGTGCGGTTGCGCAGGGAGAGTCGGGTGATGGTCATGCGCGGCGCGTCAAATGACGTTGACTGAATCCATTGAGCCGGGAGGGTCTCGCTGTGCAGCGAAACCCTCCCGGCTTGATTGCACGGCCGTTATTTATACTTGTCGTAGATCGCCTGGCAAGCGCTCTGGGTTTCTTTGATCGCGTCGTCGATCGACTTGTTGTCGACCACCACGCGCTGGATCATCTTGGGGATGAGAAAGCCGCCGCTAAACTCGGCTTTGGCCGGGTTGTCCACATCTGGAAAAGAGGGCGGGGTGCCGTTCAATGCCACATCCAGCAAGCCGACGTGTACCGGGCTGGTCTTGAACACCGGCGCATCGACCTGGTCCTTAAGCACCGGCCCGTAGATGGCGTTCTGGTAGTAGTCGGACATGAATTGCTTGTCTGCCAGATACATCAGCAGGTCCTTGGCCTGCTCTTTGAAGCGGCTTGTGGTCGGAATGACGCGCACGTTGGGGCCGTAGGGTTGCAGCTTCATTTTGGGACCGCCCGGCAGGCCGGAATACTTGCTGACCTTTAGCAGATCGGGATCGTCCTTGACCAGGGCCAGATAGACGCTGCCGGGGTTGGCGATAAAACCAGCCTGTCCAGCCAAGTAGGCTTTGTTGTCGCCAGCGCCGTCCCAAGTGGTTGCGCCAGGCGGGAAGACTCCTTTCTTGTAGAGTTCGGTGATCCAGGTCATGAACACGCGCGTCTCCGGGCTGTCGATGGTGCATTTCTTGCCGGCGTCATCGGCAATGCGACCACCGTAGCCTACCAGCATGAGCTCGGTCAGGTTGGCGTCGCCGACATTGGAGAGCGCAAAGCCCATGCCATAAACATTGGGAGGGCTATTGATGGCCTCGGCCATCTTGCCCAGCTCTTCCCAGGTCTTCGGCGCTTCAGCAAAGCCCTTGGCCGTGAGCAGATCGTCGCGCCGGTTGATCAGGTTGCCCGAAAGGCCAAAGGGGATGCCCCATACCTTTCCGCCATACTTTTTTGGATCGACAGATGCTTTGGCGGCATCAAGCCAGCCGCCGTGCGCGTCGCCGACTTTGGCGAACACGTCATCCAGCCCTTCAAGCTGGCCGTTCTTGGAAAGCAGCTGCATGGTGCCGCTGCCGAGATCCAGGGCATCCGGCATGGAGCCTGCTTCGATCGCAGCCGAAACCTTTTGCTGGGTTTCGTTCTGGTTGATCATGACCACTTCAACTTCGATGCCTTTTTCCTTGCCCCATTGTTTGACGCGGTCTTCGAGCATTTTGTTGGCGACGTCCGAGAAAATCAGCCCGCCCCAGTACGTGAATTTCTCAGTGCGTGGCGGCGCCGTGACCTTGGTGGGCTCGGGCGCCTTTGTTGCTTCGGCGGGTTTCGTGGCTTCAGGCGCAGCAGCGACAGGCGCTTTGGTGGGTTCCGCCGCAGGCGCCGGGGCTGTAGGCGCTGGTGCAGCGCCGCCGCAGGCCGCTAGCAGCGCGACGGTGAGAATGGCAACTGAACGAATCGACTTGCTGTGTGACATCATTTTCCTCCTGGAAAATCCTTATGGAGGGGCGTAATCGAGCGGCGCGCCCTCCATGTGAACACGGACGAAACAATGAAAGTTTGATGCAGGTGCCGACGTGCGATAGTGCGAACAGGCTGGATTTTGCGCTTAATGGTGCGGTTGTCAAACGCGCCGGTAGCCGCGCATCACATCGCGCACCGCATCGGCGATGCGCGCGGCGCTGGGGATGACGGCGTCTTCCAGCGGCGGGCTGTAAGCGGTGAGCATGCCACCCATGTTGATGCGTTTGACCGGTGCATCGAGATGATAGATGCCTTCATCGGCGGCCAGCGAGACTATATCGCCGCCCCAGCCGGCGCCGGCGGGCGATTCTTCGACAACCACAAGCCGGCCGGTCTTCTGAATGGATGCAAGCACCGTGTCGCGGTCGAGCGGTTGCACGCTACGCAGGTCGATGACTTCAGCATCGATGCCTTCGGCTGCCAGCGTGGCCGCGGCTTCGAGCGAGCGATGCAGCATCACCTGCAGCGCCACAATAGTCACGTGCTTGCCTTCGCGCGCGATGCGCGCCTTGCCCAGCGGAATAGGGCCGGCGTTGTCGGCCACTTCGCCTTTGAGGTTGTAGAGCAGCTTGTGCTCAAGCACAAACACCGGGTTGTCGTCGCGGATGGCGCCGCGCAGCAAGCCGTACATCTCGGCGGGCGTCGACGGTGATACGCACTTGACGCCGGGAAAGCTGGCCAGCCAGGACTCTGCGCATTGCGAGTGCTGGGTGCCAAAGCCCGCGCCGCCGCCCTGCGCCGAACGCACGGTCAGCGGCGCTTTCAAGCGCCCGCCGCTCATGTAGCGGTACTTCGCGATCTGATTGACGATTTGATCCATCGCCACCGGGATGAAATCGGCAAACATCAACTCAGCCACGGGCCGCAGCCCGGTGACGGCGGCGCCCAGCGCCGCGCCTAGGATGGCTTGTTCGGAGATTGGGGTGTCGCGCACGCGCACCGGTCCGAACTCCTCAACCAGGCCGGGCGTCACCTTGAACGCGCCGCCGGCATCGGCCACATCTTCGCCAAAGAAAATCACGTCTGGGTCTGAGCGCAGCTCGTCGGCCAGCGCCTTTGTCACGGCTTCGCGGTAGGTTAGTTCAGGCATGGTAGGAAGGGGAAATGGTCAATCGACCCAGATGTCGGTTGCCAGTTCGGCAATTGACGGGTAGGGCGCGGCTTTGGCGTGATCGATGGCCTCGACCACCGCCACTTCGGCTGCGTGTTGCAGCTCTTCGAATTCGGCCTGGTCGAGCTGCTTGTCGGAAATCATGCGCTCTTTCAGGATGACGATCGGATCGCGCTTCATCCAGCGATCAAGTTCACCCTTGGGGCGATAGGGCCCGGTGTCGTTGCGCGAATGGCCCTTGTAACGATAGGTCTTGAGCTCGATCAGCGAGGGGCCTTCGCCCGCGCGGGCGCGATCGGCCGCGGCTTTGACTGCGCCATAGACCGCTTCCGCATCTTGTCCATCGGCGATCACGCCCGGAATGTTGTACGAGCAGGCGCGGTCGGCGACGTTTTCGATCGGCGTGGTTTTGCTCCACACGCTGTATTCACCGTAGACGTTGTTTTCACAAATAAACAGCACTGGCAGCTTCATGATCGCGGCGAAGTTGAGCGATTCATGAAACGCGCCGATGTTTGAGGCGCCGTCGCCGAACAGGGTGACGGCGATGGCGCCGGTCTTTTTGATTTGCGCGGTGAGCGCAGCGCCGACCGCGATCGGCAGCTGCGCGCCGACGATGGCGTTGGCGCCCAGCAGGCCAATGCTGGCGTCGGTCATGTGCATGCTGCCGCCTTTGCCTTTGCAGCAGCCGTCGGCTTTGCCGAGCATCTCCGACATCAAGCTGCGCAGCGACATTCCCATGGCAAGGGCATGGCCATGCCCGCGATAGGTGCAGGTGACGGTGTCGCCGGGTTTGAGCGCGGCGGCCGTGCCGGTGGAGCACGCTTCCTGGCCGATGCATAAGTGCGCAGTGCCGCGCACCAGGTTGGCCATGAACATCTCCTGGATTTTGTCCTCGGCGATGCGAATTTCGAGCATGTGGCGCAGGGCGTTTTGCCGCGCGGCCAACGGGAGCGTAGTTGCACTCATAGGCCCGGTTATAACCGAGTCGGGCCGTGTCGGCAATTCGACGCGGTGCCTAAGCCGGCGCGCCGAGATGCCCGGGATTCAGCAGCGCCAGCGGATCCCAGCGGGCTTTGGCGTCAAGAATCGGCTGGCCGTTCCAGCGCACGTCTTCGTCGAGCCGGTGGGTGTGCGGGTTGGCGACCCAGAAGCCGTTGCTTTCGCACCAGGCGATGATCTCCCAAAGCCGCGCTTTTGATTCAAAGCGGACTAGGCTGAGGCCCTGCGGCACCAACTCGCCGCGAAAGCGCATGAATTCGATGTGCGTGAGCACGCTGTCGCCAAAGCGCGCCTTGCGAGCCCGATGTTGCTCGACAAAGCTTTGCGCGTCGAACAGATCCTGTAGATAGGTCATCGCCGGCTCGGCTTTCATCGCCCACAACGTGGTGTGATTCCAGGTGAAGTCGGACAGCATCATGCCGCCGGCGTGATAGTGCGCGGGCGGGTTGTGATACGTCACGGTGCCGCCATGCTGAGCGGCGAGCGCGCGCATGGCGCTGTCGGAATTGGCCAGCTCCAGCAGCACCAGCGCCTTGCCGGCCTCCGCTGCGCCGTTGCGAATCAGCTGTTTGAAGTAGCCGCTAATTTCCGCTTCGAACACGCTGACCAGGCGTTTGACAACGGCGTCGCTGCCGGCCAGGGCGTGGCCGAAGCGGAACGAGTTCTCAAAGTCATCAAAGACGAGCGCGTACTCTTCCCACGGCTGTTTGGGCGCAAGGGCAAAAGTCAGATCGGCAATCACGCAGGTCAGTCCGCAGTTGTGAATGACGCCGCGCAGTTGCTCGACGCTATCCACGGTGATTACGCGCGGCTGCGCTTCGACTGTCACGATCGTCACGCAGAGCACATTGCCGGGGTCCCACAACGTGCCGTGAGTGACCGAGCCGATGCCGCTCGATCCGCCCGCCAGAAAGCCGCCAGCCGTGGCAGTCATGATTGTGCTGGGATAAAAGCGCAGCTCGGCGCCGATGCCGTTGGCTGCGCGCTCCAGATCAATCAGTTTTGCGCCCGCCTGCGCGCGGATGCGCCCAGGCTCGAGCTCAAGGATGCCGGTCAACGACTTGGTGTCGAGCAGGATGCCGCCGTGGAGCGGCACGCCTTGCCCGTAGTTGCCGGTGCCCGCGCCGCGCAGGGTGACCGGCACGCGTTGCTTGAAGGCAAAAGCGATGACCTCGATCAGCGCGGCCAGATCGCCCGGCCGCACGATGACCTCGGCGCACTTTTCATCCAGCTCGGCCTTGAGCACGGGAGAGTACCAGTAGCTGTCTCGCGACCACTGCTGCAATTGTTTGGGGTCGTCGATGACCGCGCCATCGCCCGCAATGGCGCGCAGCGTTTTCACGTCTTCACCGGTGATGGCTGTGAACTCTGTCACGCTGTTAACTCCGATAGACGCACTGGGTCTGCAAAAACAACAGGTCGCCGGCTCGTCGCAAGCTGAATGGTTTTGACTGCGGCGCGTTTGACGGGCTGAACGCCATGCCTTCGACATAGCTGGGCCTGGGCCGGTCGGGTGAGCGGCCGATGATCGATGGGCAAAGCGTGACGAACTCTTCATCGACCAGGCCGGCGGCGAGCATGCCGCCCATGACGCGCGGACCGCCTTCGCACAACAAGCGGCGCGATCCGTAATCGGAATACAGCATCTGCGTCAGGCGCTTGAGGTCGACCGCATCTCCGTCAAACACGATCACATCGAGCTTGGCGGTGCACTTGAGCGCGCGCGCGCGTTCGGCGCCGTGGCGCGTGGTGGCGATGACGATGTGCATGTCGCTGTCGCAAAACACGCCGCAGTTCGGATCGAACTTGGCTTCGTACGAGACAAAAACGATCGGCGGATAGGGCGCCAGGCCCTCATATTTGCGCAGCTCTGTAAAGGCTTCGGCGTCGTCTGGGGCCACGTGCTGGGCCGTCCACAAGTGGTCACGCTCGATTTCCAGCGTGCCGTCGCCCATTAGCACGCAGTCGGCGCGCGCGCGCAGCAGGCCCATCAGCCAGCGATCATGCGCGTTGAATCCGGTGACATCGCCGCCGGTGCTGATGCCGGGCTCGTTGTAGCTGACTCGGCCGTCACGGGCGGTCGCAAAATTCGTATACACATACGGCTTGTCCGGAAAAGCCGGTATGTGCCAATCGCCGTCTAGAACGGCTCGGAAATTTTCGTGGAGCGAAAGCTCGTTGTTCGGATCGTCCGTAAACAGCAGTTGAAAAGGGGTGCCAGGTCCATTTACCCGCATCGAGGCATTTTACAGAAGTGGCCGGTACATGCAAAAGCGAGGAACTGGCTCCTCGCTTTTGGGCGCGCTGATGTGGCGCTAACTCCGCTGCGGGCGGCGGCGGCGCGGGTTGCTTGGCCTGCCTGGCCCGCGTGAAGCGTCCGTTCGCTCGCGCAGGTGCTCGGGTAACTTGCCAAGCTTGATGGGCTGAATGCCGATGGGGCGTTGCTCGCCGCTTTGCGCGGCAACGGGTTCGCGCCGGTCGTTTGACGTGACCGGGCGCTCGTCGGCAGTGGAGCGGGATGCCGGTTGCGACGGACGCACCGGGCGGCGGGGGCGGGCGGCCCGGCCCAAACGGAAGCGGGGGGGGGAAACCCCCCCCCAAACACCCCCCCCCCCCCCCCCCCC
>JANMNW010000155.1:0-2664 GCA_031368515.1 Chloroflexota bacterium | reverse complement strand
CCACGGGTTTTGTGGCGCATGCGTGCGCAACGTTGGCCTTTGCGCACTATCATCCTGACTGGAAAGACGCTGCGTCTTGCCGCGCAGTGGGGAAAGATCCCTCGCTCAGCTGCTCAGAAACTAGACCGGGACGAGCTTCATATTGAGTTTGGCAGCGCGACGTTCTAGTGATTTGCGCAGACGCTCGCCCTGAAGCTTGTCATAATCTTCAATCGACGCAGTTGCGAACGACGTTTTGTATTTCAACATGCTGTAAACGATGCGCGCCAGTTTGTGAGCCATTGCAGTCACAGCTTGGGCAGCTCCCATGCGCGCCCGCAGTTGGCGTGCCTGCGCACCCAGCGCACAGTTGGCTTTTAGCAACGACTGCGCTCCCATTTTGAACGCTTGACTCGCGCGCCGATTGCCCGGCAACGTCCGTGACTTGCGCACCTTCCCTCCAGTAATGTCGTTTTTTGGCGATAGCCCCAACCAGGACGAAAAGTGTTTGGAGGTCTTCCACTTGCTCATATCACTGCCGATCTCGGAAACGATCACTTGCGCGGTGCTTGCATGTAAGCCGTCAATCTCCGTCAGATCGACGCCCGTTAGCCGATATAGGGCATTACGCAAATCGTAGTCCGGCGCATTCTTGCTGTGGGTATTGGTCTTGCGCGATTTCCCCAACGCTTCCCCTGGTCCTGCCTCGTCGTCCTGTGCAGGCTTCATATCTGCCAAATGCGCCTCGATCTGCCGGTCACATTCCACAACCTGCTGGCTGTATGCCTCATACAGCGCCAGCGATTGCTTTAGTGTGAACACATGCTCTTTACGGTAATTTGCCGTCAACGCCTTTACAAACTGCTCTGGCGTCGCTTTGCAGTGTTTGTTGCGATGCGCAAGCAGCTTGTTCGTATCTGTCTCGCCGTTTGCAATCGCCTGCATGATTTTCAGTCCGCTCACTCCTGTCACATCGCTGACCACCTCGGTCAGTCGTACGTTCATCTGTGTCAGCGACTTTTGGCAGTGATTGACGTGCACCGCCCGGTGTTCGATCAACGCTTCACGGTGCCGCAGGTAGCTTCTCATTGCGATGATCCCTTCTTCTGGAATGAACGATGGCCGCAGCAACCCCAGAATATGCAAATCCATCAGCCACACACAATCCTTCACATCGCTCTTGCGTCCGGGCACGTTCTTTAGGTGCCGCGCATTCACTAGACACACTTCAAGTCCATACTGCTGCAAGATTACATAGACCGGTATCCAATACACGCCCGTTGACTCCATCGCCACTGTTTTGATGCCACACCCGATCAGCCATTTCGCTAATGCGTGAACATCATCCGTATATGTCCCAAATCTTCTAACCGGCCTCTCGTCGCGATCCGGAGCTACACTGACATACAGTTCTTCTGCGCCTATGTCGATTCCTGCTGCATCTGGATTTACTATGCTGATCATCGTATTTCCTCTTGCCGACGAGGCGCTGGGTTGTCATCAGATTTAGTCTGCTCATCGGGGTCGACACACATCGCCACCAGGGTCTTATTCAACACCCATCGCAACCAAACTCAGGAGTGGGCTCTTTAGGCTCCAGTCGTTCCACGGCTTACTTCTCGTCAGGCACTCCTCAGCCTACCCCACCTCGTTTCTGCCGCGTTATTGGCCGCAGCGGCCTTTTTCAACTCAGGATGACTTGTGCCGGGGTGCAGGATGACAACTACCGGGGCTCATGATCACCGGTCACGCGCTCAGGATGACGGCTTCGACGCCTTACATCGTGATCAGCACCTTCATCGCCTGGCCTCCGCGCATCAGGTCGACGCCATGCGCCAGCTCGGTCAGCGGCAGCTTGTGCGTGATCAATTCGCTCAGCTTCATGCGGCCAGCCTCGAGCAGGTTGATCGTTTGCACAAACGGGTTCAAGCCCACAAACGCGCCGATCACGTTCAGGTCGTAACGCGTGATGTAATACTGGCTGACCTGCTGCGTGTCGTTCGGGCGCAAGCCAAACAGAATCACCGTGCCGCCGCGCCGCGCCAGCTTCATCGCGCTGGCGAGCTGATTGCCGACCGCGTCGATGACGATGTCGCAGCCGATGCCGGTGGCGTCCATCACTGCTGTTTTGAGATCCGTTTCCTTGCTGTTCACCGGAATCGCGCCGAGCACCTCCTTCGCATAGTCCAACCGGTAGGGCACCACATCAGCCATGATCACGCGGCCGGCGCCCGACGCGCGCGCGTGCATGGCGAACAGCGCGCCCATCGGCCCGGCGCCGATTATGCACACGTTGTCGCCCGGCTTCACCGGCGCTTTGGCAAACGCGCCCACTACGCACGACAGCGGCTCAAATAGCGCAGCGTCGTCGCCTGAGACACTGGCGCTGACTTTGTAGAGCGCGCGTTCTGGCGCGATCGCAAAGGGCGCAAACGTGCCGTCCAGTGTGGTGCCGATGGTCTGGTAATTCGTGCACTGGTTGTCGAGGCCGCGCCGGCAGTACTCGCAGTTGCCGCAGGTCAGTCGCGGCGCGAGGACCACGCGGTCGCCTTTTTTCAGGCTGCTTACACCCGCGCCAACCTCGGCCACTTTGGCCACGCCTTCGTGGCCGATCACGATGCCGGTTTTGGCCTTGTGCGCGGCCGGCACGGCCAGAATGTTCAGATCGGTGCCGCAGATGCCGCT
>JANMNW010000138.1:0-1835 GCA_031368515.1 Chloroflexota bacterium | reverse complement strand
CAGCTCGCTCAAGCTGGTCCAGATCCCGCCGGTCAACATCATGTATGTGGGCTTCAACAACACCATTGCGCCGTTTGACGATGAGAAGGTGCGCCAGGCCTTTGCGTATGGCATTGACCGCAAACGCATTGTTGAGGACTACTATCCCGCCGGCTCATCCGTGGCCACCAGCTTCGTGCCGGACAGCTTTGCCTTTGGCGTTTCGCCAGAAGTGGGCTGGTATGAGTACGATCCTGAGAAAGCCAAGGCCCTGTTGAAGGAAGCGGGCAAGGAAAACCTCGAAGTCGTGATTTCATATCGCGATGTGGTGCGCGGCTATCTGCCCACGCCGGGCAAAGTGGCCCAGGAAATTCAGTCGCAGTTGAAGGAAATTGGCGTCAATGTCAAGATTGAAGTGAAAGAGTCGGGCGCGTTCCTGGATTCGGTCAGCGCTGGCAAAGAGCCGTTCTATCTGCTCGGTTGGGGCGCGGACTATCCGGATGCGACAAACTTCCTTGACTATCACTTTGGCGCGCAGAATCAGCAGTACGGCAAGTCGTATGACGACATCACCGCCGCTTTGAAAGACGGCGCGACGACCAGCGATGCCGCCAAGCGCAAGGCTGCCTACGACAAGATCAATGGCCTGCTCAAGCAGTATGTGCCGATGATCCCGGTGGCACATGGCGCGTCGGCCATCGCCTTCCGCGCGGATGCCGAAGGCGCGCATGCCAACCCGGTCAGCGCCATAGAATTCGGCGCGATCAAGAGTGCCAAAGACACGATGGTTTTTGTGCAGAACGCCGAGCCGATCAGCTTGTATTGCCCGGATGAGAGTGACGGTGAAACCTTCACCGCTTGCGCGCAAGTCTTCGAAGGCCTGCTCGGCTTCAAGATCGGCACATCCGAAGTCACGCCCAAGCTGGCTGAGAGCTTCTCCGGCAACGCGGATGCCACCGAGTGGACATTCAAGCTGCGCCCGGGCGTGAAATTCCACAATGGCGCGACGCTCGATTCCGGCGATGTGCTGGCTTCGCTCGGCGCGATGTGGGATGCGAAGAACCCCAATCACAAAGGCCGCACAGGCACCTTTGAATACTGGACCGCTTACTTTGGCCCGTTCCTGAACGCGCCGCCGAAGCAGTAAGTCCAAATCTGTCGCGTGACAGAATGATCCGGCCGGAGCGTCTACAGCACTAACAGCAGGCGCTCCGGCCGGAATAGTTTTTCCGGGCCAACCCTCAGGTTCTCCCCTATACTTGTTGCCACCTGACCCATGGCTCAATTCATACTTCGGCGTTTTGCGCTTCTTCTGCCGGTGCTTCTTGGCATTTTGGTGGTCACCTTTCTGCTGGTGCGCTGGATTCCAGGCGATCCATGCAAGGCCATGCTGGGCGAACGCGCGACGCAGGAAAAATGCGACTCGTTTCGCGAACGCTTTGGGCTGAATGATTCCATTCCGGTTCAATTCGTGCGCTACATAAGCAACGTGGCGCAAGGCGACTTTGGCACATCGATCCAGACCGGTCGCCCGGTTACGGATGTGCTGGCCGAGCGATTGCCATTGACGTTCGAACTCACCTTCTTTGCCATGATCTTCGCCACATTTTTTGGCGTGATGCTCGGCGTCATTTCGGCTGTGCGGCAAAACAGCGGCACTGACGTGACAGCCATGGTGGTGGCCAACACCGGCGTGTCGATGCCTGTGTTCTGGCTTGGCATGATGCTGGCATATATCTTCGCGCTGGCGTTGAGAGGCACGGTGTTTGCCCTGCCGCCATCCGGACGCTTGACCGCGGGGATTGACCTGCCATCGCTGCTCAAGGTGTGGGGTGTGACCGAATCAATCGGATTGC
>JANMNW010000131.1:0-1661 GCA_031368515.1 Chloroflexota bacterium | reverse complement strand
TTTCCGATGTCGTTATCGTTTGAGTACCAGCCCCGTCATGTCGAGCGGAGCGAGACATCTCGCCCACTGATCAGCGGGCAAGATCCCTTGCTTTGCTCGAGATGACGGGTTGCGAAGCAAACACGTTACGTTCACGCGCTGGACGCTGGCGGAAGCTTGCCTGCACGCGCAATCGGCGGATTGAACTATGCTTGCCAGCCGTTGAATGCTGAACATCGATCGATTTCGCTCTCGCCTCACCCAACGCTGGACTGAGTTTCGCGGCTATACGCCGACCGACCGCAACCTCTTCTTTCTGTGCATGGAGATCGTGCCGATCGGCATCGCCAGCGGCGCGTTCGCGTTTAACGGCCCGTTTGTGTTGAAGCTGGGCGGCTCTAGCACGCTGCTCGGCGCCATGGCCGCACTTCCCGCGCTGATGGTGATCCTGTTCACCTTTCCGGCCGCGCGCTTCATGGAGCGCATCGTCAACCGCAAACCGTGGATCACTGGCAGCCTCGGGCTCTCGCGCATGATTTACCTGTTCATCGCGCTGGTGCCTTGGCTGTTGCCGCCAGAGCTCCGCGCGCTGGCCGTGGTTGCGCTGCTCGTGGCGCAAGCCATCCCGCTGGCGCTGTTCAACACCGCGTTCCTGGCCCTGATCGCCGAGGTCTGCCCGCCCGACCGGCGCAGCGCGTTATTCGCCATGCGCACCACCCTGCTCTCGGCGAGCGTGGCGATCGGCTCGATAGCATGTGGATTTTTTCTTGACCTGGTGCCCTTCCCACTCAACCACCAGTTGCTGAACCTGGCGGGGTTTGCCCTGGCGCAATACAGCACCTACCTGGTCCATCGCATGCAATACGGCCCGGCCGCGCGCGCGCCACAGACAGCGCCCGCCCCCGCGGGTGAAGCGAGCGCGGCGAGCCCAGGGGCAGTAAAACGGCCTTCGATCTCCTGGCAGGAGTTCAAGGTCTTTGCGCGCGAAAACCGCACGTTTGTAAATTTCAACGTGGTCACGCTGATCTGCTGGCTCGGCGCATGGGGAGCGGCTCCGCTCTATACGATCTATTTTGTGCGCGAGCTTGGCCTGAGCAACAGCTGGATCGGGTTGAATTCGACGATGGCGCAGATCGCCGTGGTGCTCAGCGCGCCACTGTGGCATCGTCTGATCCGGCTCAAAGGCGATATGTGGGTGCTGCTGCGCACCGTCGTGCTGACCGGGTTGTATCCGTGGCTCCTGGTGCTCTTCCCATGGCCCACTCCGCTGCTGGTGGCCGGGTTTGCCAACACGCTCAACGACACCGCAATCGGCATCACCCACCCGAGCATTTTCTTCGACATCATCCCAGAGGCGCGGCGCACCTCGTTTATCGCCGCGCACACCACGCTGATGAACTTCGGCGCCATGATCGCGCCGGTGATCACCGCGCCGCTGGCCGATGTGATCGGCGTGACACTGGTGCTGCTAGCCTGCGGCGTGCTGCGTTTTGGCGGCGGCCTGCTGTTCTGGGTGCTGCCCATGCGCACCTCGCGCGACGCGCCGGTGCCGGCGGCCGGGCACGGCGCTAGCGATCGCGCGAACTGACGCGCCAGAGCAGCTTGCGCACGCTCGCGCGCGCGCCGTTCTTGAGGTTTTCCACGCGATCGGGCGGCGTGCGCTTGTCCGGCGCGGGCCGCGG
>JANMNW010000123.1:0-14975 GCA_031368515.1 Chloroflexota bacterium | reverse complement strand
ACGATGTCAAACGCAGAGCCATACTTGCTGTCGTTATCACGGATGATCCAGCGCGGACCCCGGCCACCAGCGGTCGCCTCTCTGAACTGCTGCGCTGCCCAGATCTCGTGTGGGCTGCGCGTCACGCCAAAGTGAACGACGCGTCGCGACTGCAGCGCGACGATGAAGAACACATAGATCTGACGGAAGAGCAGATCAACGACCGGCACGAAGTCGCACGCCCAGATGTCAGCGCCGTGAGTCTTGAGGAAGGTCGACCATTTCTGGCTGGTCTGGCGGTGAATTGGCCGTTGGTCCAGATACTTCTGGATCGTGCGTTTGGCAACCTTGATGTCGAGCTTCAACAACTCGCCGCGGATGCGCTCTGCACCCCACATGGGGTTCTCGGCTGCCATGCGCCGGATCAGCGCGATCGTCGCCGCCGGCGTCCGCTGAGGCCGACCGCGCCGGTGGCTCTTCCACTTCCAGAACAGCCGAAACCCCTTGCGGTGCCAGCGCAGCAGCGTTGCCGGCTGGACGATCATCAGGACCTGACGCCATGTCCGCGTGACCTTCGCAAGCAGCAGAAGATGCAAGCGATCGGATTGGCTCAGCTTGGGTCGTCCTGATTGACGTTTGAGCAGGGCCAGCTGGTGCCGCAGCAGCGCGTTCTCGGCAATCAGATCGGCCTTGCTGCGCGACAGGTCGAGCACGGCGGTTGCCAGAGTCGATGCCGATGCCGGTCGAAGCAGAGCTTTGATGAATCCTTGGACCAGGCAACCGATGTGGGCGATGGCCCGTTGTGCAATTGAGGAAACGCCTGGACTGCGCATGGCTGCCATTTTCGCAGGTCAGATTGGCTTTCAAATCCCATCAAACCAGCGAAACAGGTGTATTTGCCCGCGGATGAACGCGGGTAGCCACGACAAGCCAACACAGGCCAACTCGCTCAGTGCCTCTATTTATCTCAACCCATATAGACCCTTTTACATCCAAATAGTGTGGCTGCTAACAGCGCAGCAGCGTGTCAGGTTTGACGATCAGCATCGCTTGTCGCCAATGAGCCAAGCGACTGGCCCAGAACAACAGCCCGACACGATCGACTTTGGTCTAGTGCGGCCGTTTGTCCGGGCGACGCAAGATCCCAAGCTGCTGCCGCAGCAAGACGTTCTCAGCGATGAGTTCGGCGCGAGTCCGTGTCACGTCGCCCAGCGTCACAAGCACCGGCATTGCCGGCGTTGGGCGGAGATATCCGAACAGCCACTTTTCCAGCCGGTTGCCCAGTGATCGCACCAGATGAGAAATGAGAGTCGTGACCCGCATCATCTGCCAAATGTCGCGGGTTCGGATGACGGGCGCCACCTGTCGAAAATGCCAGAATATCGGCCCGGATGACGTTCGTGTCCAGCACAAAGGAAGATGATATACAGTTTCAGGGTGAATCATCGTGATGTATTGAAACGCACCCTGCCAGTTGCAGGCATAGCGGTCGGCTCGTTGCTGTTTGTGGTTGCGACCTTGCTATATCCCGGCGGCACGCGCGCGTCGATCAACTCCGTCGGGTATGACTGGGCGCAGAATTACGTTTCCACATTATTTGAGCCGGTGGCACTGAATGGTGCTGTTAATCCAGCGCGACACATCGCAATTCCCGCCATGCTGTCCGGTTGCATCAGTGTCGCAGCCATGTTCGGGCACCTGGCGATCAAGTGCAACGCCCCACCGATGCAAAAACTGATCGCGCTGGGTGGGACCGGATCCATGCTGTTTGCGTTCCTGGCTGTCACGACCCCTCTGCATGACCAGCTGCTTGGCATCGGGTTGCTGATGTTCATGGGCACCGCCATCGCAACGCTGAAGCTGCAGCGTCGGCTGCGACAGACCCAGTTGGTTTTCTTCGGCGCCGCCAGCATTGCGATTCTGGCGGCGAGCGGCGTCATGTTCTACGGCAATCTGCTGTTGGAGTATCTTGCGGTGCTTCAGAAAATCGCCATCTTTGCTTGCACGCTGTGGCTGGTGCTGACGCATGCAGCGACGTTCAATGCCGAATCGGGCGCGTGATGTCGCATGAGTTGCACCGTTTTGGAGATCTGTGCTGGACATGCACATCATCCGCACCGTTTTCAGGTCTGTGATGTGTCGTTGCTACTTATCATCATCCGCGCTGCTAATGTGACGCTACCTGAGTTGGGCATGGCTGCCATTCTCGCAAGCCAAACGGGCTTGTCATTCCCTATTGGCCTGACGTGGATGGAAGTTATTCGCCGCGGATAACTCGTTTAGCCGGGGCAAGCCACTACAGTCAAAAAGCGTTTTCTCTGCGCAGCGGGCGTGACAGAATGGATTAAAGTATTGCACAAGGCTCCAGTCCGGCGATGTGTTCGTTTCACATACGCTTTTTCTGATAAGGAGATCCGTCATAAAACCTGAATTGTCGTTTCAACCATTTACCGGAATCACCGAGACGCTGCGCATCGGCTTGTCAGTGGATGAGTGCGCCCGACGTATTGGCCGCTTTGGCTTCTTCAGCCGTCAATTGATGTACGTGCAAGCAGGCAAGATGTCGTCCACCGCCAGCTGGAATTTGAAAGCCATGCTGGGCCGGCAACTGTGGGAAAGCGCCGTGCACTGGGGCGGGTGGCGTGAAAGGGTGATGGAGCTGCGCGGTCACGCTCATCTGATCGACGGACATAGAGATGGCAAACTTGGCGATTTCTTTGCGGAAATGCTTTGGGCGCGGGACGATACTGAAATGGCCGTCGCGCTCTACCAGGTGGCACTGCCAGCCTATCAAGCCGCCTTGCGGCGTTACATAGCCGACACCAATTCACTGGTTGACTATCCAACCGTGCGTCTGGTGAAGCACGTATTGCTCGATTTAGAGGAAACGCTCGCATTTGGACGCGCTGCGTTGGCCGCACCACGCGTCGGCGCAAACGAGCCGTGGCACGCTCATCTGCAAGCCTATCTGGATGCTGCGGGGGGCGTGGATGGCGCAAGCCCTGAGCAACCGTCGTTCGAATTGCCGCCGACCCGCAGCCCGGGCGATTGGGCCATTCCGCCTGAATTTGCCCGTGAAGCCCGCTTCAAGGCCTCCATTCCAAAGATCAATCCCTATGACGAGGGCACTCCTCACGGCGCGCTTCACAGCAAGATGTGGGTTCGATCGCAAGAGATGACGGCCGCAGAATTGTGCGCCAGCGTGCTGTATGAGTGGGAGGATTTGCCCTACGAAGGATGCTTGGACCTGGCGCGACATTGCTGGGACGAAGTGCGTCACAGCTTGTTCGGACAAGCGGCTCTAGAAAGTGAACACATTGCGCTTGATTCGGTTCCGAGCTGGGTGGGCTACGCCCTGCACACCCTGCCTTATCCTCCACAAAAACGCTATTCACATCTGGCCATTGCCACAGAGGCAAATGCCATGGGCTATCCGGGTGGCAAGCGCGGCGAATGGGAGTGGTGCCGCGACAAAGCGAAACATCCGCTCTTGACGACGTATCAGGATTTTGACTGGGCGGACGAGGTCAACCACGTTGGATTTGGCCGCAAGTGGCTGGTGCAGCATTACTTCAAAGGCAACCGCAACCTGGCCCAGGCTTTGGCCGACGAAACCAGTCGAGAGCGAGCGGATTTTTATGCCCACTACGAAGGCGCGGCGGGCGCTGCTCAATCACCCCCGTCTGCCCCGCATATGCCCGGCAAGAGCGGCTACTGAGATGACTTATGACCACCAACAAAGACTATTACCAGCACCTGGGTGTTTATAGCGACTGGGTGGAAGCGGCGCGCGCCCAACAGTCGCTTTATCCGGTCGCTCCACCTGGGCTGGAGACGCAAAGCCGCTTTCGCGAGGTTTTGGGGTTCTGCAACAGGACCGATGACGCCCGCGAAGTGCAAGTGGAGGATCAGTGGGAGCGTGACGGCGTCGCAGGCGAAGCCGTGTCGTGGTCCGTCGGCTATGGCCCGCGCACTGCAGCGTGGATTTTGAAACCCGCCGGCGCCTCGAAGCCTCTACCGGGCATCGTTGCCTTGCACGATCATGGCGGGCACAAATTCTATGGCAAAGAGAAAATAGCTGATGGCCCGCACGGCGCTGCCCGCGGCGTGCAAGGTTTTCGTGACACCTTCTACGGAGGCCGCGCGTATGCCAATGCGTTGGCGAAAGAGGGCTTTGCTGTTCTGGTGCATGACACTTTTTTGTGGGGCAGCCGGCGATTCCCGTTGGAGGTGATGGAGCTGGCCGTAGGAAGGCACGATAACGGAAATGCCGATACGACAACTTCGCCGGCCGATATTGCCCTATATAACAACACTGCCGGTTCGCACGAGCATACTGTTTCCAAATACTGCAACTTGCTCGGCACCACGCTGGCTGGTATGGTGTGTTATGAGGATCGCGTCGCCACCAACTACCTGCGCACCCGCGAAGATGTGGCAACCCAAGGCATCGGTTGCATGGGGCTTTCCGGCGGCGGCAACCGCGCCACGATGTTGCTAGCCACACACCCCGAAATTCAATCGGCTGTCGTGGTCGGGTTAATGACCACCTACGAAGAGTTGCTCGACAAGGACCTGTCACACACCTGGATGATGTTCCCATTTAACTGGGCCAAGCATGGCGATTGGCCGGATGTGGCTGCTTGCCGCGCGCCGATGCCTTTGCTGGTGCAATACGACCTCGACGATGATTTGTTTACAGGGAAAGGCATGCGCGATGCGCATAGCCGGATTGCCGGGCACTATCAACGTGTCGGCCAGCCCGATGCCTATACGGGCCAGTTTTACCCCGGCCCGCACAAATTTGACCTTGAAATGCAGGCTGCGGCATTCGTGTGGCTCAAGGCGCGCCTGCAATCTATATGATCGTGCTTCAATGGTCATGTAAGCGTCGCCGGTAGGTGGTGGGGCTTACGTCGTGCCAGCGCGAGAACTGGCGCGAGAACTGAAATAGGGACTTAAAACCGACATCTCCAGCAATATCGCTTACTTGCCTTGCCGTGGTTTCGAGCAGGCGCGCGGCATGGCGCATGCGCAACTTCATGCGCATGCGCATGAGCGGCTCGCCGGTTTGCATCGCGAACAGATGGGCCAGCCGTGAGGGGGACATGGACACCGACTGTGCCAGATCGGCAACCGATAGATCGAGATCATAGTCATCGGACAACCGGCGCAGCACCTGCAGAACACGGGGATCGAGATGCTGTGCATTCCTGCGGCTGTGATGAGCGGTCAGCAAGATCAAGATTTCGGCAAGCCCGTTGTCCGCCAGCTCATCGTGGAGGACATCAATATTGCGGTTGTCCTGCACCAGCTTGTGAAAGGCTTGATAGACTCGCGCATATTCCGCGTCGTCGTCTGTAAGGGTCAGGTCGTTCAATTCGTTGCTGTGCGCCCATTTGAGCCAATTGATCCAATCGGACCGGGGCGTAAAGTGCACCCAGAAGAATCCCCAGCTATTTCTGCCCTTGTGCGTGGAGTAATCGTGCGGTGTGCTGGGGGCAAGCAGCACAATGCTGCCGCGCCGGCAGATGTGCATCCGATTTCCGAGGCGATAGCAGCCCTCTCCGGAGATGGTTAGTGTCAGCAGCCAGTCGCGCGTGCCGCGGGCTCGTCGAACGTGGTAGCCATATTGCTCAAGAAACTGGCCGGCCAGAAGACGGCCAGGGGGTGGGCCCGGTTCCTCAAAATGCACATCCTGCATACCAGCCTAATTATCGCCCGGATAGCAGGAAAGCACAAATCGGCGGCACTTCGTGCTATTCGCTAATGCAAGGCGATTGGCTATGATGATCAAAGCTGCAGGCATTCGGATAACCGGGTTGCCCTAAACGAGCACATTGATATGTCAAATGTAACTGCAAAAGACAGGCTGTTATTTAAACAGAATGGATTTGTCTTGATGCCGGCAGTATTTTCTGCGCAAGAAACCGCTGGTTATCGTGATCACTACATGCGGGTACGCGAAAGCGGCCTAGTGCCGGGAGACACGCACATCGCCAACCCGTCCACGAATGATCCATTGCTGCGATATCCGCGCATGTTGCAGATGCATCGCTGGGATGCTACCAGCTTGCAGTGGATGCTGGAGCCACGCCTGAATCGATGTTTGACTGGCCTGTTGGGTCGTGAACCGTATGCCGTTCAGACTATGATCTATTTCAAGCCGCCCGGCGCGCGCGGGCAGGCATTGCACCAGGACAACTACTACCTGCGCGTACATCCAGGCACGTGCATCGCCGCGTGGATGGCGCTGGACGCCTGCGACGCGGCAAATGGCTGTTTGCAGGTCGTGCCAGGCAGCCATCAATGGCCTATCCTGTGTACTGTGCCAGCGGACACCACCCAGAGTTTCAGTGACGTGACAGTTCCGATCCCTGCAGGCACACCGGTCGTTTCCGTGCAAATGAATCCGGGTGATGTGCTCTTCTTCCATGGTGCGCTGGTGCATGGTTCGCTTCCGAACACAACTGCAGACCGGTTCCGCCGTTCGCTCGTTGCGCACTACATCGAGGGCGATTCCGAGAAGGTCGCGCGTTGGTACAAACCCACGCTGCGCATGGATGGCTCTGTGGTGGAGTTGGGCACAAGCGACAAGGGAGGCGCATGCGGGGTATGGGTGGATACGGATAAAGGAATTGCGCCTATTATTGAGGTCAGCGGATACGAGTTGGTTGAAAAGGCGACTGAGTGATCGTTGACTCAGGCTGCCTTCCCAACCAGATATCTCTTACCAAGAGGAGGTGCTGCACAGGCGATACCATCAGTGTGAGCTTGACCCGTCAAACCTGAAGGTTCAATTCTCATAACGCGCCGTTCGTGTATTCATGGCTGTATTCGGTGAAACGAAACGCCGGTTTGGCCTATGATCCCAAGGGTCGGCCCAAACACGCCAAAGTGGCGTTCGGTAACTTGCTGAATGCACCCCTTACGGCTCGCGTCAACGTGATTTGACGCAGTTTCGAATGGCTCAAAAATCAGGAGATAAAATGACAAGTCCAAGAATGACCCGACGTGAAATGCTCAGAGTTGTGACGCTCAGTGGCGCCGGGCTGATTGCAGCCGCGTGTGCCGCGCCTCAAGCGCCTCAAGCGCCGGCTCCCACGGCGGCCCCGGAAGCGACCAAAGCTCCGGACGTGCCGGCTCCCACCGCAGCTCCGGAAGCGACCAAAGCTCCGGAGGCGCCGGCTGCCACCGCCGTCCCCGAACCAACCAAAGCCCCGGTTGAACTTGCTTCAGGGAAAGAAGCGCCAGCTTTGGCTGAATTGGTGAAGCAAGGCAAACTGCCCCCGTTGGACAAGCGTCTGCCTCCCGACCCGATGGTAATTACTCCCATTGAAGAAGTAGGCACCTATGGTGGGAAGCTGGCTTGGATCATTCAGGGGCCACAATTCGGCTCGTACGAGTATCAGTTTCTGTATGAAGGCCCCTATCGCTGGAGCGCTGATGCCAGCAAAGTTGAGCCGAATCTTGCGATCAAGCACGAGTACGCGCCCGACGGCATGAGTATGACGCTTGAGTTTCGCCAAGGGATCAAGTGGTCTGACGGCGAGCCTTTCACGGCAGACGACATAGACTTTTGGTGGAATGACTTGGTAATGAACAAGGAGGCGGGCTACACTCAACCCTACTGGACTATCACCAAAGAGCAGCCGATGAAGCTAGAAAAGGTGAACGACCACACGGTAAAGGTGTCTTTCGCAGCTCCTCACTGGCTGTTCCATCGGCTGATGGCAAGCACCGTCGACTACATGCGCATGTATGCGCCGAAACACTATTTGCAGCAATTCCATCCCAAGTACAACACGTCCGTTAAAGACTTCAAAGAACTGAATACAAAATTTACTGCGGACAATAATCTGTATACCAACACGGATTTGCCAGTGCTGACTGCTTGGCGAACGGTCGAATACATCCCCGGACAGAGCATGACGGCCGAACGCAATCCCTTCTATTGGAAGGTGGACACGGACGGCAAACAACTGCCATACATCGACAAGATTGTCATCTCGCAGGTGGAAGACCCGCGCGTCATTCCGCTAAAGATCACCGGCGGCGAAGTGGACTTTATGGCCCGCGACATTCCACTTGATAGTTTCAGCACCCTTAAGACAGGTGAGTCCACCGGCAACTATAAGTTGATCCAGTGGAAGGTTGGCGCCGGTGCCGACCCAGCCATTGTGCCGAACTGGGACAACCCGGACGAAGTCATGCGCAAGTTGATTCGCACGCGTGATTTCCGCCTGGCGCTGTCGCATGCGATTGATCGCAAGACTGTCAACGATGTGGTCTATTTTGGCTTGGGCACCACCAGCCAGGCTGTCACGAGCCCCTATTCGCCATGGGGCCGCAGCAGTGATGAAGGCAAAAAACTGATGGAGGAGTGGCGCAACCTGGCCACAGAGTACAACGTTGACAAGGCGAACAAGCTACTCGATGGCATCGGATTGGACAAGAAAGACAGCGACGGGTATCGTTTGCGCGCTGACGGCAAACGTCTAAGTTGGGTCGTTATCACCGGCTCAACACCGGACAGCCGTGCCGTAGATGTGCTGGAGTTTGTAGCCGAAGCATGGAAAAAGATCGGCATTGAAACCAAAATCAACAGCATGGATTGGTCGAGCGGATTCTGGCCCAAATTCTCAACGGGCCAGTATGACATTGCCGGGTGGGACGCATGGACGGGATATGACATCCCCACCATCCCGGACACGTTGTTCCCCATCGGAAGTGCATATTGGGGCACGCCTTTGACCGCGCAGTGGTTCAACACGCGCGGTGAAAAAGGCATCAAACCCGACGCCGGCGATCCGATGGATCGCATGATCGCAATGTACAGCAAGATGCTGGCTGAGAATACAGACGAAGGTCAGAATAAGTACGTGTTGGAGGCGGTCAAGGTGCATGCCACGGAAGGTCCGTTCTTCCTTGGCGTGGTCAACGACATTCCCAATCTGGTCGTTGCGCGTCCCAACATCAAGAACATTCCCAACTTCGCATTCACTGGTTCATGGGCCCAGGGAGCGCCCGGTTGCACCAACCCGCAAACCTACTTCTACAAGACCTAGTGTCCGCGGCATGGTGTTTTGACGCAGGCCCACAGGCCTTCTCTTCAGCTTCCCGGCGGACACGGTTTCATTCGTGATGCCGTGTCCGCCACAGTTCAAGTTTCAAGCAGAAGAAGATGATCGATTTCATTGTCCATCGGTTTGTGCATGCGCTTTTCTTGCTGCTTCTGATTTCAGTTGTCGTGTTTGTCGTGATTGACCTGCCGCCGGGTGACTACCTAACGTCACGCGCCGCGGAACTGGAACGGCAGGGTAGCCAAAATGCCGAGCTGCAATTGCGGGGGTTGCGCGAACGATACGGTCTTGACCGCCCGCTTTATGTGCGGTACTGGTTGTGGGTCAGCAACTTTGTGCAGGGCGACTTCGGAGAGTCGTTCGAGTATCAGCGTCCGGTCAAGGACCTCATTGGCGACTCTTTGCTATTGACCGTTGTAATGTCGGTGTTGACATTGATCATGTCTTGGGCGATTGCGATCCCCATCGGCGTATACTCTGCGACACACAAATACTCTCTGCTCGATCAGCTGTTTACAGGCATCAGCTTTTTTGGCCTCGCAATACCTGGCTTTCTGCTCGCCCTCATTCTGATGGTGATTTCCGTGTATGTGTTTGGCGTTCCGATTGGCGGCTTATTCAGCGCCGGGATGGACAAACAGCCATGGGGGATTCCCAAAGTGCTTGACTTGCTCAAGCATATCTGGATTCCGGTGTTGCTGGTGGGTTTGTCGGGAACCGCCGAGCTCATTCGTATTATGCGCGGAAACTTGCTGGACATTCTCAACCAACAGTATGTGCAATCGGCCCATGCGCGCGGATTGAGCGCGCAGGTCGTGACTTGGAAGCATGGCGTGCGTATGGCTATTAACCCACTCATCAGCTTGATCGGGCTGCAGTTGCCATCTATTCTTTCGGGCTCGATCATTATCTCAATTGTGCTCAGCCTGCCCACCACCGGGCCCCTCCTCTACCGCGCCTTGCGTGTCCAAGACATGTATTTCGCCGGCAGTTTTCTCATGCTACTGAGCATGATGTTGCTTATTGGCAACTTCCTTGCCGATGTAGCACTGGCCTGGGTCGATCCGCGCATTACCTACCGATGAGCGCCGCAATGGGGAACCCCAACGACAGCAGCGAGTATCCCGTTCCAACAAATGCACCGGATGGCCAAGACTGGGTCAGCCTGAGCCAAGGTCAATTGATCTGGCGGCGATTCAAGCGCAGCCGCATCGCGCTGGTCGGCGGAGTGGTGCTTCTGGCGTTCTATCTCTCGGCTATCTTTGCGGATTTCCTGGCGCCTTACGAAATTAGCACGAGGTTTACCAACCAGATCTATGCGCCGCCGACCCCGCCACGGTTTCTGGATTCAGAGAGCATCTTTCACTCGCAGCCCTTCATCTACAAAATGAAGCAGACGATCAATCGTGCAACACTGGAGATAGCCTATGCTCCCGATTTTTCCAAGCGCTATCCCCTGCGGTTTTTTGTAAAGGGCGACCCATACAAGCTGTTGGGCATTATTTCGAGTGACATTCATCTGTTTGGCACCGGCGAAAAGGATGTGCCTGTATTTGTTCTTGGGTCTGACCGGCAGGGCCGTGATATGTTGACTCGAGTACTTGTTGGCTCGCAAGTGTCCCTTACCTTGGGGCTAATCGGAGTAGCGATAGGTCTCATCCTTGGCTCCTTGCTGGGCGTTGTCTCCGGTTATTTTGGCGGGCCTGTGGACGATCTTGTGCAGCGATTTGCCGAACTTTTGCTGGTGATTCCACAGATTCCCCTTTGGATGGCTCTCGCAGCCATTCTGCCAGTCACATGGTCGTCGCTGCAAGTGTATTTTGGCATCACAATCATCTTGTCGCTTTTGACGTGGGGCAGCCTTGCCCGGCAAATACGGGGCAAGACTTTGGCGATGCGCGAGGAAGGTTACGTGTTGGCCGCACATGCAGCAGGTGCCAGTCACTGGTGGATCATCACGCGCCATCTGCTACCCAACAACGCCAGCCACATCATCGTGGTCGCCACGCTGGCAATCCCCTACATGATCCTTGGCGAAACGGCATTGAGCTTTCTGGGCTTGGGAATACGCGCTCCCATGACCAGTTGGGGCGTATTGCTGGAAGAAGCTCAAAACGTGCAAACGCTCATCTTTCACCCTTGGCTGGTCATTCCAGCAATTTTGGTGATCCTGACCGTGCTGGGGTTTAATTTTGTGGGTGACGGGTTACGCGATGCCGTTGATCCATATTCGCGCTAGGAGCCATCACACGTATGACCCTGAATCCAGCCGTTGAGTCGAACCCTTCTCCCGTACCTGCCGGGTCGGATGTGATTGTCCAGGTAAATGATCTGGCTGTAAGATTTGACGCACTGCAGGGCAAAGTGCCGGCTGTCAACGGTGTGAGTTTCGATGTAAAGGCCGGCAAAACACTGGGCATCGTTGGCGAAAGCGGTTGTGGCAAAAGCGTGACGGCTCAGTCAATTCTGCGCTTGCTGCCCAGCCCTCCCGCAAAGCTGATTGGCGGCGAGATTCTTTTTCGCCGGCGCACGGGCGAAACCGTCGATCTAGCCAAACTGCACCCAAAGAGCGTCGAGATGCGCAGCATTCGCGGCAACGAAATCGCGATGATTTTTCAGGAACCCATGACCTCGCTGACACCGGCCTACACCGTCGGCGACCACATCACGGAAGCCATCAGGCTGCATCAAGGTGTGGAAAAGCGGGAAGCGAGAAAGCGCGCAATAGATATTTTGGATCGCGTTGGCATGCCGCAACCCGCTCGCACCATCGATTCCTATCCGCATCAGCTGAGCGGTGGCATGTTGCAGCGCGCAATGATTGCTATTGCTCTGTCATGTCGGCCCATATTGCTCATTGCTGACGAGCCCACGACCGCATTGGATGTGACTACTGGCGCCCAAATTCTCGATTTGATGGAGAGCCTGCAAAAAGAATTGAGCATGTCCATTATTCACATCTCGCACAATCTGGGCATCATTGCGGAGGTCGCCGATGAAGTCGCCGTCATGTATCTAGGCAAAATAGTAGAGCAGGCCACTGTAGATGAGCTCTTCAACAACCCCAAGCATCCGTACACCCAGGGCTTGCTGCGTTCCTTGCCGCAAGTAGGCGAAAAACGGCGTCTGGAGCCGATTCGCGGCGTAGTGCCGGAGCCGAATGCAATACCCCCTGGTTGTGCCTTCGGGCCGCGTTGTCCAAAGTTCATGCCCGGCAAATGTGATGCCGCAATACCGCCGTTGATCCAGGTGGGGCAACAACATTCCACTCGTTGTTTTTTGTACGAAGAACAAGCCGGACCGATGGAGAGATAGGTCAACTATGCCAAGCCATGTGACAGCTCAAGTTCCTCTGATGATTGTGCGGCACCTAAAAAAGCACTTTCCCATCCGTCGCGGTCTGCTGAGACGAACGGTGGGCTATGTGCGTGCGGTTGATGATGTGAGCTTTACGATTTTGGCCGGCGAAACACTGGCATTGGTCGGCGAAAGCGGGTGTGGCAAAACGACGACGGGCCGCTGCATCATCCGCCTTATTGAGCCGTCGTCTGGCGAGATTACCTATCGGGACGACGACGGGCATACTTCATCGATTACTGAACTCGACAGTGAGCAGCTCAAAGCTTTTCGACGTCAAGCGCAGATCATCTTTCAGGACCCTTACTCATCGCTGGATCCACGCATGAGCGTGGCCGACATTGTGGGCGAGCCGCTTAAGATTCACGACGCCGCACGTCGCGGAGAGCTTTCGGACCGCGTCGTTCAGTTGCTGAAATCCGTGGGACTGCAAGGCGATCACTTGCGGCGCTACCCGCATTCCTTCAGCGGCGGGCAACGCCAGCGCATCGGCATCGCGCGCGCGCTGGCACTCAATCCGAAGCTGATTGTGTGTGATGAACCTGTTTCAGCGTTAGACGTGTCCATTCAAGCCCAGGTGATAAATTTGCTTGAGGATCTTCAGGAACAGCACGGTCTGGCATATTTGTTTATTTCGCATGATCTCAGCGTGGTCTATCAAATCAGCGACCGCGTGGCGGTGATGTATGTGGGCCAGGTGGTTGAGCTGGCAAAAACGGAAACGCTGTTCAGTCATCCGCTTCACCCCTATACCGAAGCGCTGTTATCCGCCTTGCCTGTTCCGAATCCGCGAAGACACCGTCATCGTATTGTGCTGAGCGGCGAGGTCGCAAATCCGGCGAATCCACCCTCGGGTTGCTTTTTTCATCCGAGATGCGCTTATGCAAAAGACATTTGCAAGCATGAAACGCCGCCCGTACGCGAGGTGGAACCCCAGCATTTTGTGAGTTGTCACTTCGCAGAGTCTCTAAGCCTGCGCGGGGTTTCCATAGACAGCAATGGGAAGTGAGTGTATTGGAACATAAGCCTGCGTCACTCGCAGCAGATGCCGTTCATTCAGGAACAGCAAGTGATACAGACTGTACTGGCTACGCACGTTATCCGCGTCGCGCTGCACGGCGAATTGGTGCGATGGACAAGGTTCACGGAGCATCTGCATAGCAGCTACGTAATAGCATTTCGTTTCTTCTGACACAGCCAGGTTGTGCCGTTGAGAGTATTCCGGCGAGTACCAGCAGCCAGTGCTGGGCGTGGTTGCATTCGAAGGCTTCCGCCGATATCCCCAATCTGTGCTGGCTACGCACGTCATCCGCGCCGTTTCAGGCCGCTAATCGATAGTCGTGATGGAGTCCGTTGAGTACCGACATGGCAACTACCCTGCCTGTTGCCGGTGACGCCCTGGCTGCACTGCCGCAGGGAGTCTCTTGCCGGATGCCTTGGTGCGGTCGCGCATGGTTGAAGTAGGTGACATTAGCCTGCGCCGCACGGTGCAGATGGCGTTCATTCAGGATCACCAAGTGATCCAGACACACTGACACGATCGCCTTTCGTCAGTTGCGGCCGTTTGACCTGGCGACGCAAGATCCCACGCTGGCGCCGCAGCAAGGCGTTCTCAGTGATCAGTTCGGTCCGGCTGCGCGCCAGATCGCCGAGCGTCACAAGCACCGGCAATGCCGGCGTTGGGCTGAGATATCCGAACAGCCGCTTTTCCAGGCGGTTGCCCGGCGATCGCATCAGGTGAGAGATGAGAATCTTGACCCCCAGCATCTGTTTATTTTCGCGGGTTCAGATTACTGGTGCCAGCTGTCGAAAATGCCCATTTTTCGACCCGGAAGACGTTCGCAGCCTGCACAGTCTCGCGTCGCTTTACCAATCAGTCCGATTCCGACTTGCACTGCCTATTTGACCTTATCCGTCGCCTACAGCACAATCTTCCAAAGTTGCTGTGAGATTTTGACGGTGATTATGAGAGCCGACGCGTCTGGATTGAACAAATAGCCAGTACAGAGGCCAGTCAGACGCTCTGCGCCGTGCGGCGGTGGCACGCCTGGCGGGTCAAAGGGTGAGGCAATGGCGCAATCAGACATGGTTGATTCGGGTGTGCGCGCAAACGAGGACGATGGAGGGCTGTATGTGCGCACCGAGCCCTCGCCGCTATCGGTCGATGGCAAGATAATCCTATGCTTGTCCGGCGGCGGCTTTCGCTCAATGCTTTTTCATTGCGGCGCGCTGTTGCGCCTGGTCGAGCTCGGGCTTTTCCGCGCGGGCGCGGTGCATCAGATTTCAAGCGTCTCGGGCGGCTCGTTGCTCAACGGTTTGATCGCAGTGCATTGGAAAGCCATTGCAGGGGGTGATCCAGTTGTCTTCCGACGCGAGATCATTGATCGGGCGATGCGTGTGAGCACGGTCGCGGTAGATGTGCGCGCGGTGCTCTCTTCGCAAATCAATCCCTCGCAGCCGGCGCGCGTGGTGGCCGCGTTATATGAGTCGCCGATGTGGCCCGGGCCGGACGGGCATGCCGAGGTGCTGCTCCCGCGCATGCCGCTAAGCGAGCTG
>JANMNW010000087.1:0-3156 GCA_031368515.1 Chloroflexota bacterium | reverse complement strand
GCCCGACACGATCGCCTTTCGTCAGTTGCGGCCGTTTGACCTGACGGCGCAGGATCCCAAGCTGGTGCCGCAGCACGGCGTTCTCAGCGATGAGTTCGGCGCGAGTCCGTGTGACGTCGCCCAGTGTGGCAAGCACCGGCGATGCCCGGGACAGGTGGAGATATCCGAACAGCCACTTTTCCAGCCGGATGCCCAGCGATCGCACCAGATGAAAAATGTGAGTCGTGACCCGCAGCATCTGCCCATTGTCGCGGGTTCGGATGACGGGCGCCAGCGGTCGAAAAGCCCATTTTTCGGCCCGGATGACGTTTGTAGCCAGTACAGATGCTACGAATCACCCTTCGGTAACAATTTACCGTGAGGCTACTCGATAGCCAGCACAAGCCAGGACAAGCCAGCACAGGCCGGCGGAGATCACTCCGCCGACCGCGCTACGTTCTTTAGCCCGTCGCTCGCCCAGTCCCGCGTTATCCTATCGCCACAACTTCGCGCTGCACGCTCTGCGCTTGCGGCGCGCGCACATCGACGGCCACGGCTTGCGAGGCTTCACCTGCCATTGCACCACTGCAATCGCCACCGCTGTTTGGCACGCGCACAGTCAGCGCGCGGACATTGAAGCGCATGCACGACCGTCGTCGTCGCGCCTTGGGACACTGTCAATCCCGCCGGCGGTTGGCAGCCGCTGTTGTAGGGCGATTTCTCGACCTGATATTGGAACGCGCTGTCGGGCCGCTGCAGTTCGGTCTCAGCGGGCAAATTGCATATCCCCTATCGGCTATCCTGCTGGCAGACGCCGCGGCCAGCGTTGCCTTGACA
Organism: Chloroflexota bacterium; assembly: GCA_031368515.1. Taxonomy (GTDB): domain Bacteria; phylum Chloroflexota; class Anaerolineae; order J036; family Brachytrichaceae; genus CANJQH01. Next base: position 2,340 of record JANMNW010000087.1, on the reverse strand, counting down.
GCGATATAGCGTCCCATCCGCGCCTTCAAACAACCACAGTTCTACGCCATTGGCAATTCTTCGCTGGCGCCGGCCATTAAGGTTTGTGCCTTCGGCCTGCGCCCAACCCAGTGATGCGACCATGTTGGCGCGTCGCCACACTTTGCCAAATCCCATTTGCGGTTGACGCAGACCGTCTGGAGGCACGAGCGACGGATCACTGGCTGCCTCAGTTGTCAGCCAGGTGTCGCGATAGGTCTGATAGCGCCATTCTGTAGCACCGTCACGTTGCAACACCAAAATCGTCTTGAGCTGTTTGAACCAGAACATCCTGCCGTGTTCAAACGTCTGCTCACCCAACGTGTCACGCACCGGTTTCTCGGTTGGACAGTTTGACGCATCAACGTCAATGGTGACAAACCAAGTCTGTGTACACGAACCTGGCGCGTTTACTGCGCCGCTGGATGCATTCACGCTCTGCCAGCTGCCGCGCAGAAAATTGTCGGGCTGGCCCTCGACACGGTCGAGATAGACCACATAGGCGGCGTTGTCATAGCGAAATGCGCGCCCGCTGTAATACGATTGAAAGTCAGTTTCGCCCGGAAGCTCATCCGAACCTGCGCGCACCAGACCGAGTGCCTCGCGAATTTCCGGAAAGTCGCACCATACCTGGCCAAAGCCACGCCACGGAATACGCGAATCCTTGGGCCGCTCTCCGGGCCGCTTCTCGCAGCGATACCAATCGTCGGGGTTCTTGCTGTTGATCAGTGGATTGGCGTCCTTGGGTTCAAAATACACACGCCATGCACGCCCATCATTGGCTAGCGCATAGAACTTGTAGCGCTGGTTGGCTCCCGAGAAGTTGCTGTTGCTGGCATCATCAAAGATGATCATAAAGCCACGTTCAAAATTCTGCGTGACCACATGCCGTTTGCCTACATAGCCGCCATCGGGACAACCCAATATTTGCATGCTTGAAACATCCAGTTGATACGGGCTGGTATCCGGACAGGGCGTGGCAAGCGGAATGTCGGTCGGAGGAATGGCCGTGGCGGATGGCTCGACCGTCGGCCTTGCAACGAGCGTAGGCATATTTGGCAAAAGCGTGGCCGTGGCCCTTGCGACAGCTGCACTCGCTGGCATGTCAGTTGCTACGGCCAGCGGCGTTGTTGTCGCCGATGGCGCATCGGTTGATGCGGCAGCGGGAGCGCCAGCCACCTTGGATCCAACTGCATCCAAGTTGCCGCGCCCGGCCAGATAGGCGACGACGCTGACGGCGGAAAGCAGCAGGACTGATAGCGCAATGCCAGCCACCCAAGCCGACCGCGAGCGGACCGTTTCGAAGATCGACGAAGTTCTGTTTGCCGGCCTGGCTGCCGCAGCTGGCACGCGCATCGGCTGCGGTGTTGGCCTGGCTTTGGGCTGGCTCAAACGCGCGGTATCGACAGCGCTGGCCATCTGGCCCGCAGTTTGATAGCGCTGCTCGGGCTTTTTCGCCAGCGCTTTGTCGACCAGGGCGCGTACTGGCGCTGACGCATCGGGTCGCAAGCGGCTGAGTTTCGCAGGTGGGTCGTTCAGCACCGCTTTGATAAGGGCGGGCAACTCGGTCGAGGCGTACGGCAAGGCGCCCGTAAGCATTTCGTACAAGACGACGCCGAGCGCGTAGATGTCGCTGCGGCCATCGAGCGTGGCGCCAAGCAGTTGTTCGGGAGAGGCGTAGGCTGGCGTGCCCAAAAAGTGCGCCGATTGCGTCAGCCGTGTGCGGTCTTGCATCAGCACCAGACCGAAGTCGCCCAGCAGCCAGCGTCCCTCTGGCCCTCGCAGCACATTGCCTGGCTTTACATCCCGGTGGACAAAACCGTTTTCATGCGCATAGTCCAGCGCTAGAGCGAGCTGGCGTGTAATCGTGAGCGCATCATCGACACCTACCTGCACGCCACGTTTGCGCACATCTGCAAGCCACTGCGCCAGGCTCCCGCCTTCGTGCAGGGCCATGGCAATGTAGTTATGGCCGTCGGCGTTGCCGACATCAAGCGTCTCAACGATGTGTGGATGGCGCAACCGCCGTTGTGCTTCAGCCTCGCGCAAAAAACGCGCGACCATATCGCGGTTGTCGGCCAGGCCAGGCAAGAGTGTCTTCAGTGCTACATCGGGGGCGTCGTGTATACCGACTCGGCGGGCGCGATAGACGTGACCCATGCCGCCAGCCCCAAGATGGTCGACAATTTGATAGGGTCCAATCCGCTGTGGCAGTTGCATCGGACTTAATGAAGATGCGATGGATTGAGTGAGTCTGCGTTGGGCGGAGTATATCGGCGATTTTGCCATCGGACTTGCTTATCAAACGCCTGATTGCGGAAT
>JANMNW010000086.1:0-1530 GCA_031368515.1 Chloroflexota bacterium | reverse complement strand
CGCGAAGCGCCGCTCATCTCGAATGACGCGCAAGCGGACACCACCGATGTCTACGCCTTTGTCAGCCCGGAACGGCAAGACTCGGTCACGCTGATCGGCAGCTGGATTCCGCTCGAGTCGCCAGAGGGCGGGCCGAATTATTACAAGTTTGGCGATGATGTGCTCTACACCATCAACATCGACAACGACGGCGACGCCAAACCGGATGTGTCGTACGAGTTCGATTTCGACAGCGTCATCAACAACCCGGCCACCTTTCTCTACAACACCGGCCCGGTCAACTCGTTGACCGACCCGGATCTCAACGCCCGCCAGCACTACACCGTCACTGAAACCATCACCGACGGCGTCACCAGCACCAGCAACGTGATCTTCGCCAACAAGATGGTGCCGCCGGTTAACATCGGCAGCAAATCGACGCCCAACTTCCCGGCGCTGTCCGATGCCGGCATCTACAGCACTGGCTCCGGCAGCAGCGAGATCAAAGCCTTTGCCGGGCAGAGCGATGATGCGTTCTGGGTCGATCTTGGCTCGGTCTTCGATCTGCTTTCGCTGCGCGGACAGGCCGCGCCGATCGGCTATGCCACTGGCCGGACAGTCGGTCTCGACGGCCTGGCCGGTTACAACGTGCACAGCATCGCCATCCAGGTGCCTGTGACCAAAGCGCTGACCTATGCGCCTTCCGGTGAAACAGTCATCGGCGTGTGGGCCACCAGCAGCCGCCAGACGGTCACGACGATTGGCGCGCTCAACTCACGCAGCTACAGCGGCCCCTACGCTCAAGTCTCGCGCCTGGGCATGCCGCTTGTAAACGAAGCCGTGTTGCCACTTGCGTTGAAAGATGCCTTCAACAGCCTCAAGCCTGAACAGGACGCAGTGCTCTACACCGGCGGCGCCGGCAACGGCATTCGCGATCTGTTTCAGAAAAGCGTCGAAGACCCGGAGCTTGGCAACCTGCTGTGCGGCCTGTATGGCGTGTCCTTGCCCGCCGACGCCAACGACGATTGCAAAACCGAAGTCGCCTTGGGCACACCGCGCTCCGGCCGCGGCGACATCTTTGACATCTTCCTGACCGGCATGGTGCTGACGCGCCCGTTCACGATCACCACGGCCACAGGCCCGGTGTCGCTGCCGGCCGGCTTCAATGTCAATCGCCCCGCCAACGCCGTGCCGTCGGAGATGATTCGCCTGAACACGGCGATCAAAGGCACGCTGTGCCACCCCACCCCGCAACGGCTGGGCGTGCTGGCTGGCGACGCCTGCGGCTTCCCCAACGGCCGCCGCCTCTACGACGACGTGACCGAGATTGAACTGCTCGCGGTCGCCGGCGCCGCCTATCAGGTGCTGGATGCGCGCGACAGCAGCTTCACGTTCAACCCGGCGCTGATCGGTGTTCTAACCGACAGCCTGGACAAGAACGACCTGCCGTTCCGCAGCAGCTTCCCGTATCTGGCCTACGCACACCAGGGCCAGGAGCACGTGCACACGAATATGTCGCGCATGATCTATCCAATCGTGCTGCGCCAATAA
>JANMNW010000083.1:0-5184 GCA_031368515.1 Chloroflexota bacterium | reverse complement strand
GGCGAGTGTCGACCGCAGGACGCGCGACGGCGCCGCCGAGTACGATATGGGTATGGATCCGCTGTTGATGGACATTCCAGAGTTGATCGAAAGCGAGCGACTGGTTATTCGCGCGCCGCACATAGGCGACGGGGCGGCGGTCAACGCTGCCGTGCGCGAATCCATCGCCGAATTGCGCCAGTGGATGCCGTGGGCCAAAGAGATTCCCACCCAGGAAGAGTCTGAGGCGCTGGTTCGCCGCAAACAAGCCGAATTCATGGCCCGTGAAGACCTGATGCTGCTGATGTTTTTGAAGGACGGCACATTTGTGGGCGGCACTGGGCTGCACCGCATCGACTGGGCGGTGCCCAAGTTCGAAATCGGCTATTGGGTGCGCACCTCGTTGACCGGGCGGGGCTATATGACCGAGGCGGTCAAAGCCATCGCCGCATTCGCGTTCGACACGCTGCGCGCCCGGCGCGTCGAAATTCGCGTTGACGATCGAAATGCGCGCAGCTGGCGGGTGGCTGAGCGCTGCGGGTTTCATCAGGAAGGCCTGTTGCGACATGATGCAATTGCGCTCGACGGCACGTTGCGCAACATGAGGGTGTACTCGCGCATCGCCTGAGCGGGCAATTTGTTCGACAATTACATGCTGCATTGCAGCGAGCGAGCCTTGTCTTTTTCCCAAGCGACTGGGGTCTGCTTGTCATAAGTTGACGCTGGATTTCCGTCCATGCGGGAGAGCCAGGGATTACGGCACAGCATCATGACGCATGTGACAGAAGCAGCCGTTGAGCAAGCGCTTTTGGCGTGCGATGGCTTGCTCAGCTCCCGTTCAGCCTTTATTTTGGCGCCTGTAACACTTTCGATATCCAGCTGTCTGTGCGCGCCGTTTGCTCATTTTTTCACTATCAAAAGCTATCGGGACAAGTGTGCTGAGGCCGATTTCCATATTTTGAGAGAGTTCCACGCCTAATATCCCTGTTTGACTGTGTTTGTGGTTACCTACTTAGCTACTGGTCTAGCAGTCGGGTAGCGACTCGGAAAAATTGTCATAAGTTATCGCAGATGGTTTGGGATAAACCTTGGATATCGGAATGGTAAAAATAATGAAGCCCAATCGGCCGGTCGGCATCGTGGGATATGGTGCTTATGTTCCGCGCTACCGGTTGGTTTCGCAGGAAGTGTCCGAGCTGTGGACGGATGGCAATGCCGTATCGCCGGTTCGGGAGAAGTCCGTGCCGGGGCTGGACGAAGACGTGGCCACGATGAGCATCGAGGCGTCGCGCAATGCGCTGCGCCGGGCCAAACGTGCGTCGGGCGTGGAAATTGACGGCATCGCCCAGCAGCTTGGGGCGGTATGGGTGGGCAGCGAATCGCATCCATATGCGGTCAAACCCACCAGCACGATTGTGGCGGAGGCGCTGGGCGCCACGCCCTACACGCAGGCGGCCGACTGGCAGTTTGCGTGCAAGGCTGGCACCGAGGCGATGCAAGCGGGCATTGGCTTTGTCGGCAGCGGCATGGCGCAGTATGCGCTGGCCGTCGGAATGGATGCGGCGCAAGGCCGCCCGGGCGACGCGTTGGAATACACCGCCGGTGCCGGTGGGGCGGCTTATCTTTTGGGCCCGGCCGAGCAGGCCATCGCAATCATGGATGGCTCGATCAGCTTTGTCACCGACACGCCCGATTTCTGGCGCCGCCAATATGAAAAATATCCGGAGCATGCCGGTCGCTTTACCGGAGAGCCGGCCTACTTCAATCACATCACATCGTCCACCAGCGCGTTGCTGGAAGCGATGAACTTGAAGCCTTCGGACTTTGCCTTTGCGGTGTTTCATCAGCCCAACTTCAAGTTTCCAATGACTGTGGGCCAGCAGCTGGGCTTTGCCAAAGAACAGCTCAAGACCGGCATTCTGGTCAACGACATCGGCAACACATATGCCGGTTCATCCATGATCGGTCTGACTGCCGTGCTTGATGTGGCGCGGCCGGGCGATCGAATTTTGTTGACGTCGTTTGGCAGCGGCGCCGGCAGTGATGCGTTTTGCATGACTGTGACCGAACGCGTCGTCGAAGCGCGCAAAGACCCCACAGTCATGACCACCGCCGACTATGTGCGCCGCCGCACGCAAATCGATTACGCGCAGTACTCGCGCATGAAAGGGAATTACAGACTGAATTAGGTTTTGAGTCACGAGTCCCAAGCAGGAACCGCTGCTCGGGACTCATGACTCACGACTCGGAACTGACATGAGAGACGTATCCATCATCGGCATCGGCCAGACGGCCGTTGGCGAACACTGGGAAAAGAGCTTGCGCATGCTGGCGTATGAAGCGCTGGATGCGGCGACGCGCGATGCCAAGATCGAACGCGTGGACGCGCTGTATGTCGGCAACATGCTGTCTGGCGAGCTCACCAAGCAGGAGCACCTCGGTGCGCTCATCGCCGACTTTGCCGGCTTGCGCGGCATCGAAGCCATGAAGATCGAAGCCGCCTGCGGCAGCGCGGGCGCTGCCTTTCGCGTGGGCTACGCCATGGTGGCGGGCGGGATGCAGGATGTGGTTGCGGTCATGGGCGTCGAAAAGATGACCGACCAGGAAGCCAGCCTGACCACGTCGGCGCTGGCGATGGCCGCCGACGCCGAATACGAGGCGCTTCAAGGGCTGTCGTTTGTGGGCATCAACGCGCTGCTGATGCGGCGCTACATGCACGAGCATGGTTACAAAAAAGAGGATTTTGCGCAGTTCGCGATCAATGCGCATGCCAACGCGGTCAACAACCCAAATGCCATGTTTCGCTCGGCGATCACGGCCAAGCAGTTTGCCGACGCCAAGCCGATCGCCGAACCGATCAACTTGCTCGATTCGTCGCCGATCGCCGACGGTGCAGCGTGCGTGATTCTGGCGCCGACGGCGATGGCCAAAGAGTTCACCGACAAGGCCATCCGGGTGCGCGCCAGCGCAGTGGCGACCGACACCGTGGCCGTGCACGACCGGCGCGATCCGTTGTATCTCGAAGGCGGCGCGATCAGCGCGCAAAAGGCGTACGCGCAGGCGGGCATCGGCCCGTGGGATCTCGATCTGTTTGAAGTGCACGATGCGTTCACGATCATGTCGGCGCTGTCGCTGGAGGCCGCGGGCTTTGCGCCGCGCGGCAAGGGTGTGGCGCTGGCGTTGGACGGGCAAATCGGCATCGGTGGACGGATGCCGATCACCACGATGGGCGGGTTGAAGGCGCGCGGCCATCCGGTCGGCGCGACCGGGATGTATCAAATTGTTGAAGTCGTTCTACAGTTGCGCGGCGAAGCCGGGGCCAATCAGGTGCGCGATGCGCGTCTGGGGATGGCGCAAAACATCGGCGGCAGCGGCGCGACGGTGGTGACGACGATTTTGGAAAGGATTTAGTCCCGCGTTCTGAGTCCCGAGTCCCGAGCAAACCTGCTCGGGACTCGGGACTCAGGACTCAGGACTCTGGAGTTCAAGGTGGAAGTAGCACGATATTGGCGGACGACGAAGCAGCGCTATGAGCTGGTGGGCGAGACGTGCCCAAATTGCAACATGAAAATCTTCCCGCCGCGCGATGTGTGTCCGAATTGCCAGCAGCTGGCCAAGACGCCGCAGGCGTTTAGCGGGAGTGGCGAGGTGTATTCGTTCAGCACAATTCACAACGCGCCTGAAGGCTTTGAGAAATATGCGCCCTATACCGTGGCGCTGGTGCGCTTGTCCGAGGGGCCGCTGATCACCGCGCAACTCACGGATGTCGACGATCAGGACGTGTATGTTGGCATGCCGGTTGAAATGGTGACACGCGCTCTGCGCGAGGACGGCGAGCGCGGGATGATCGTCTACGGCTACAAATTTAGGCCGGCCTTCGGCGTGGCGGGTGCGTCATCACAGGCCGTGGCCGTCGATGTGCGCGCGCCGCAGGCAGCCGGTCAGCGGGAAGTGGTGATCGCCGGCTAGCGCAGACGGGCGCAGCACCGGTCTGGAGCATGTAACGCGGCCGGCAGACGGAAGTCTGCCGGCCGCACTTTTCCGTGCAAGAGCCACATAGGCGAACCAAGTAGCGTTGGAAGCGCCCCAAGAATGTCGCCAGCGGCTTGTGAACTCAGCAAATTGCAGCAATCAAACGGATTGCGCTATCACGGCCTTGTCGAATGCAATCTGAAACGCCAACCCCGTCATAGGATGCTCCAGCAATCTGGATACTTGCAGGTAGTGTCTGTCGCAGTGCCGAAACTTGCTGCAAGTGCCCTACTGGCGCCTGGACAAAACCGGTCCTCCAGCGGTTGATTCGAGCATGTAAGGGCGAAGCCGTGAGGTTGAGCGTCACTGCCAGTTCGTTGCCGATGATGCCCAGCACTTCTTGATCGGATAGTATTATAAGTTCAGGCGCCGCGCCGCCGAAAAACACGCGCAACAGGCTATGAGTGGCTGGCGCGCATTGTGGCTGTTTGTGTGACGCAAAGAGGATCGCATCGATTCGGCGGCGCTCAGTACGGGGAATGATCAGGCCTTTGACATTTCCGGGCACAGGGATGTCAGCTTGCCTGTAGGCAAGAATCGCTGTTGCGATGGGTTGATATGTAATCCGGCTAAGTCCGACTGACGTGGCTGGCGCCACATGGGCCAGCATCGTGCTGGTTACCGACGCAGGTGTCGCGAATAGAAGAGCGTCAGCTTGAATGGTTTCGGCGTCCGTATGTACAACATATTTGATGGATTTCTTGACCGCGAAGATTTTTGTGTTCAGCCGGACTTCGCAACGCAGCTGTGCACCCAGGGCCTCAATCAAGCTTTGCACCCCGTTGCGAAAACGAACTGCGCCACGTGGCACGGCAGGATCATGTGCTGTGCGGGGCGCTCGCAGCATGCCCTTCACCACACTGCCATACCTACGTTCAAGCTCACAAAAATATGACACTGACATCTGTGCAGACTGCACTTGGGGATCTGCATTGTAAATGCCGCCAAGAATAGGACCTACTAGATTTGACAATGCCTCAGCGCCAAATCGACGTGTGCCAAATTCCGCTAAAGTCTCGTCTTTGTCATCGCGTTTTGACTCAACAAAAGGTTCTCGTAGCATCCTAAGCTTGCCCCGCAAGGACAACACCGGCGACGTGAGAAAGGCCAGAGGCGCGAGAGGCACTTTGATCAGTGTGCCATTGCGCAAGATATGCATTCCATCGGCGTCGC
>JANMNW010000071.1:0-11732 GCA_031368515.1 Chloroflexota bacterium | reverse complement strand
GCGAAAACTGTGTCGCAAAAATCGTCAAAAGCTTGTTATATTCATCTGGCAAGGCAAACCTCGGTAACTTGGATCTCGACAATCGCAATTTACCAGTTTGCCTTGCATTCCTTGTCTGTCAATGGACAAAGTCCAGCTTAGGACTCATCCTGAAAATGTGGTCCCCACCTTTTTTCCCAGCGTTTCAGGTGTGCAAGCAAGGTGGAGTCCACATTTTAGGATGAGTTCTAGAATTTCCTTACCTGTCAGGTCCAATGATTCAAACAAACTTGACCCGATCTGCGCGAATGTCTGCCCGCAAATCAAGGCGCGGCACATCGGCGTCCTTCAGCCCGGACAGGTCGATTTGATTGCAGCCCAAATCAAACGCATCCTGCACGCTCTTGCCATAGCCCAGCGCGCCATAGAACCCGGCGGCAAAATCGGTCGCAGCGCGGTCGTCGACTTTGCGCGACATGCCCACCACGCACCCGATCTCGGCGGCAATCGCTTTGGACTGCATGGCCGACCAGCAGGCGTTCAGCACCACGCATTTCACGTCATCCCTAAACACGCGAAACAGCCGGCCCAGCGCTTCTGCACGCACCTCCTGCACCTTGCCCGCCGCATCTTCAAACACCAGCTCGCCCGTTATGCTGCCATGCCCGGAGAAATGCACTATGGCCGGCTTGTAGCGCAACATGGCATCCTGAATATCGCTGACGCGCGTGGCCCACTGCTGTTCGATCAAAAACCGTTTGCCCAAGTCGGACTTGCGCAGACGCTCGTCAATCGTGCGCACTTCCAGCCCCAGCTTGAGCGGGTCCGTGCCGGCTGGATTGGACGACATGAACAGAATTGTTATCGGCCCGGCAAGCGGTTTGCCCGGCGAATCCGTAATGTGCTCATCGCCGGGCGCCTTGACCGCCGACCCGCCCGGCCAGTGCTCATCCGACCGCAATTGAGCACACGCAGCCACCAGCGCATCCAACTTGCTGCGGCGCTTGCAGTATTGCACCAGCTCCAGCGCTTTCGCAGGGCGCGATGAGCCGGAGAGGTCGTCCAGATCAAACCCCAGCTTGACGCAGATCTCGCGCATTTCCTCTAAATTGAATTGTTCAGTGATCTTGTTGCGGAGCTCAATGAGCTGGTCGTTTGTGAGATTCATGTTCAGGCAAAGGATTTGAAGGCTGCGCGGTTTTCGCGCCCGCCGCGGCATTCGAGCTGCGGAATCTGCACATAGCGCCCGGCTTCGAGATTGCGCGACATGGCCGCGATCAGGTCATGATGCGTGATCGAGCCGTTCGACTTGACAATGGCGTCGGCCAGATAATACGTGAACGCGCCGTGATAGTCGTTTTCGATGTGCGCGTCGGCCGATTGCTGGTCATCGCGGCAGCCGGCCAGCAGCACGTTCGACTCGCGCACCCGCACATCGCCAAAGCGGCCCTTTTCAAACGATTTGATCAGATCGCCGACTTTTGAGCGCAGTTCGTCCGTCGAAAGCGCATTGACATCGCCAATGGCGCGCAACTGTTCGACAACATAGCTCTCCCGGGCGCTGTTGAACCGACGCTTGGCTTCGTCTGCCTTTTCAACATCTTCGAGCTTGGCCGGCAAAAAGCGATAGACCACGTCGTTCAGATCACGCTGCACGGTGCCGGAGTGGCAGCAGTCCATCAACAATGTGAGGTTGCCGGATGCCGGGAATTTGTCATAGAGCTTTTTGAGCGTGTCGTCGGTCAAAAAGCCGGCGCTCTCGTAGTCGTAGGGCACCAGGCACTCGTCGCGGCCATCCGGCTCATCGCCATTTTGGTCGGGCACAAAATAGCCGTGGCCGGAAAAGTGAAACACCCGCACCGCGTCGGGGTCGCTGCCGCCCTCCGCCAGCCACTTGAGTCCGTCCTTGATCGCTTTGACCGTGGCATCGCGGTCCAGCAGCACTTTGGCATCCGCATCGGCGAATCCATAGTACTTTGCGAGCAAGTCTTTCACCTGCTTGACATCGTTGACGCAGCCGCGCAGCGGCGCGCTGGCATAAGCGTTGATTCCAACCAAAAGGGCTTTTCTGATGGTCATATGTGTGCGCTCCTTCGTTTACTCGTCGTCCGTTTTTTTGCGTCCGCCATACGACCGTGTCACAACTGTGTCGGCGGTGTCGCGTTGATCTTGGGTCAATTTCTTTCGTATGTCTTTCGGCGTGGAAAGCGGCTCCAACCGCAGGCGCACCGTGTGCGTCTCGCTCTTGGCCGCCGCCCCGCCAATCTGCACCACTTGCAGATCCAGGCCGCCGCTGGCCGAGCGCTCGACGCTAAAGCTGATTTCCAGCTCGATCTCGCCGATGACAAACACCGGCTGCGTGGCGTCGTGCGGCTGCATCAATTCGCTTTTGACGCGTTCGATCAGTTCCTTGATGCCAATGGCCTTGGGTGTGTTGGGCATGGTTTACCTTGCGCGGCGGGCTGTGACGGCAATGAGTTCGTCAATCTGAACGACAGTTTTTTCAGGCAGTGTTACTTGCCCGGTCAGCCGATAGTAGCCGGGCTGCGCGGGCGCGGTGAATTCACCGGTGAGTCGATTACCGGTTGGCGCCAAACGCACAACACGTGGCTTTGGGCTGCGGCTGGGCACCGGCGAACCGGGCATGCTGTCCGCCCAACTCACGGTTGCGCGCGCTTTGCAGCCGCGCACCGGCTTGCCGCTGCCGCGCTGCACCACTTTCACCAACAGCTTGACCGTGGCGCCAGCCTTGTAGGCGGCTTTGAGCGGTTTGAATTCGATCCTGTAGCGTTCAGTTTCGGCAAATGCCTTGTCGTCGGCCAATGGCTCGCGGTGCAGCAACTTGCGCAGGTCTTCGCGCACGGCAGGGTCTTTGTGAAAGAGCGTGTGTCCGCAGTTGTAGTGACGCAGCGGCTGGGCGTTGGCGTACGCGGCGCTGGCGGCGGGAATGGTGCCATCGCCGGCGTAGGTCACCTCCCAAGTGATTTTGCCCCAGCGCTTGCTGCGCGGGTTGACCTGCACCGTTCCGCCGACGGTCGTGCCCAAATCACGGCTGAAAAAGCAGGCGGTAGGCTTGCTGTTTTTGTCACCGAGCGTTTTTGAAAACTCGCGCGCCTCGTTGAGAAAGCGCTTGTGCGTCGGATCGTCCAGCCAGGCATCACCATTGAATGGATCGACCGGCTGGCCGCGCTGATCGCGCAGGTTCGGATTGCGAAACGGGATCAGCTGATAAATGGACGGAAATGACCGAAACAGGTTGCGTGTGAACTGGTTGATCAACGGCACTTTGAAATCGCCGATAAAGAAATCGAAGCCTTCCGCGGCGATCTGCAGCGCTTTGGGCGTGCCATCTGAGGGCGAGCCCCACAGAATCAGCTGCTCCAGATCCGGGTCGTTTTTGCCGCCTTCCTGTTCGATATACCAGCGCGCCACCACGCCGCCGTTGCTGTGGCCCATCAGCCAGACTTTGCGGCCGGGGTGCAGCCGCTTCAGATCGGCGATAAACGCGGCCAGCTGTTTGGCGCTTTGCACATTGCTTTGACGCCAATCGTGAGGAAAAACGTGCGCATCTAGATCGGCCGGCGCATGCACATTGGGATCGGGGTTGGCGTTCAGCCCGCACGTTTCGAACAACTGCAGCAGGCCGTCGTAGCCTTCGTTTTTGGTGAACGGGTTCAGGATGATCACCCTTTCAAGCAGCCCGGTGGCCCCGAGCAGGTGGCTGCCATCCATGCGCTCGCGCCAGCTGAAAAACTCGGCCGCCGAGCCAATGTCAACCCACAACGTCTGGTCGCGCGGAACATCGCGCAGAATGCTGCCGGTGTATCCCGGGACAAATACCAAGAAAAATGACTTGTCGAACATAGCCCTCCACGCAACCGGATCCGCGGATCAAACCGACCCCTCGCTGCGAGTGTAGGCAAAATAGGGCAAGAATGCAACCGGCAGGCGCCATACGTGAGACCTTGCAGGGCAAAAGTGATCGCTCTGCACCGGTCTCAATCCGTTGGGCACCGGCTGAAGTCCTGCACGCAGTCTTCACTGCGCAGCACCGATTGCGCTTCCGTCACCGGTATCCACACGCCCGGCACCGCATCGCGATACACCTCGCCGTTGAATACCCCGCCACTGCGCGACAACGCCGGCCCGCTCACCGGCAGCCATGGCGTGCCGAGGCCATACTCCGGTCCGGCCAAGTCCAGCGCGTTCCACGCCTCACCCAGCTTCTTCACTTCGCTCCAGCGATACTTGGTCTCAAACGTATCGATCACTGTACCATCTGCGCGATTGATCGTCGTCGGTACCTGATACGACTCTCCGATCCGGTATTCCAGCGCCCATGACAGCCCGCAAGTGCTCGCCACGGTCACCGGATAGGCCGGCAGGTCATACGCATCCGCCGGCTGTTTGGCGGCAAAGTCGAAGCGCCGACCCTGCGCCGGCTGGCCAAACGACGACGCTTCGAACTGGTACGTCACCGTCCCGCCGGCGTCGTTGATCACCCGTCCGCCATCATTGAACCGCCAGCCAAACTGCGGCACCCGGCGCACCCACTGCGTGCCCGGCACCAGCCGCTGCGTGCGCACGCCCAGCCGCAGATGCCCCACCAGCCCGGCGCCCGTCGGCTCGCCCTGATCGTTTTCGACGCCGAACGGCGTCACTTCCGGGCTCCACGAGCCGGCTTCGCCGTGCGGCTGCGTGCGCCCGGCGTCGGCATAGCCAAAGCCTTCGCTGAGCAAGGTCATCGTAAAGGGGATCGCCACCGCCGCGCGCGGGTAAGGCGCGCGTTCGACCGTGTTGAGCGGGCAAAAGCTTTGGGCGGTCATGAGTTCGTTCCAGGTGAAGCCGTCGATCTGGAAGTTGCTGCAGTTGAGCGCGATGCCGGCGCCGGTGAACGTCGGTGTGCACGGCGGCCGTTGCGCAGAGAATTGCGCGCGTGCGTCGCACACTGCAAAGCCCGCGCGCGCGCAAGTGACCACGGTCAGCCAGCCGTTATCAATACGAATGCGCGTGACGTCGACGTATGGGCAGAACGAGCCGCCGGTGCCTTGCGGCGGCACCCAGATGGCTTGTTCGCGATTGGCGTCGGTGCTTTCGACACAGGTGCTGGTGTAGCTTGAACCTACGCGCGGCGCGCCGACGACGCGCCGCCCGCCATACGAGTCAAAGATCATCTGCCCGCCGGAGACGGTGACGGTGCAGGTGGAGGAGTTCGCATCTCTATCAATTCGGCATTTCACGACAGAGTTGTCCGATTGGCTCGAAACGGGCATGCCAGCTCCAATCAGGATAGCGGCACCAATAGCGAACACCCTTAGTCTTGTGGAACTCCGTTTTTCATTCATGGCAGGACCTATGTCAGTTAATCTGTCCGCGATCTTCAGTTTTTCGCCACTTACCATCCTCGCCAACTGACAACCGCATGAGCACTTTTGCAGTAGTAAAAGTCTGTCGTTCGATCTCCTCGAAACCTTTGCGACTTATACGAATTGCATTACCGACTGGTCGATCAAGGATAATTATTAAGACATCACCATTTGCCGCCATCCCCTTCGTAGACTCCAAAGAGAGTTTTGCGTTACTTAGCCAAAGGCTTGTCGCCTCGCTACGATTCTTGATTACGTTCGAAAGTAAAGGATCTGCTAACACATCAGCGAGTTCGTTGTTGCCAACAGAAAAGAGTGCCTGTGGAGAAGAGTTGGTTCTATCCACATATTGTTGATACCTCTTCACCCAATCCTCAATCCCAGCCATGGCTTCGGGCGGGACTTCGTAGACAAAGCCATCGGGGTCGATGGCGCCGGGGATGCGCTTGAGCTTGCCCGCCCAGGGTGGTGCGTAGCCCGGCGCGCTGGTCGGCGCGGGCGTTGCCGTCGGCGCGGCGGTGGCGGTGACGGTGGGCAATGGTGTGCCCGTCGGCGCCGGCTGTGTGGCCGTCGGTTCGGCTTTCGCCGTGGCGCTGGCGGCGGCCACGGTGTTCACCGCGTTGGTGTTGGCCGTGGTCGGCACTGGGATGCTGTCGTCCGGCGCGGCCTGACAAGCCGCGAGCAGGACGATCAAGATCCCAAAGGCGTACGGAAATGATTTGACAATCATCGCTATTGCCCTTCCCCGGAGATGCCGTAGGTCAACTCGGCAAATGCGTCGGCGCGCAGCTCGATGTCCGGCACACCAAAATTGCCCAGGATGCGCATGCGCACCGGTGCGCGCGCGGTGACAACAACCATGTCACGACGGCCCTGTGTGACGACGGCGACATAGGCATTGGCGTTCATGCCCTGCGTGGCGGCGTCAAACACCTGCATCGCGCGGCTGACGGCGCGCTGACTTAGCCGCCATTCTTGAAAACGTTGGTAGTGCAGGGTGTCGACCATCTTGGCGCCGTCTTGCGCGGCAAGAAATGCCGCGCTGCGTAACCGCGTCGAGGCCAGCACCGCGCCGCCAATATCGTAGATCAGCCCAAAACACATCCACAACAAGACGACATAAAAAAGACCTTGTATAAGCGTGCTAAATCCACCTTCGGCGCGGTGGCGCAGGCTTCTACCGGCAGCGCTGATTTGTTGCGTTGTATGCATGAAACCCCCTACAGCCAAATTCGCATGTTGCGTTTTCAACTTCGTTGCAGCACACTGATCTATCCAAGCCTGTTGAGCAGGTTGTAGATGCGATTGCTCTATTCGTACCTGACACTTGCTGACAGTTTTCTACAAGTTTCTCAGGCTGGCAACCAGTGGAAAGGTCATGACCTTTCCGCAACCCTTTGCGCGCTTGAAGCCGGCCGCCAGCACCTTTGTATGGCCCGCGCACCGGCAAGTTATGTGAGTCGAAGGGTGGTGCCACCCTTCGGGAGTGGCGCAAAACCGCGCCCGCCCGCACAATGCACGCCGTGAACATCCTCATCACCGGCGGCGCAGGGTTTCTGGGACAAGCGTTGTGCCGCGCCCTACTCGCGCGCGGCTCCGTCAGCGACGCCAACGGCGTTGAACGCCCGATCAACCGAATTCGACTCTTCGACATTGCCACGCGCCCGATCGACGATCCGCGCGTGCAAAGCATCGCCGGCGATCTAAACAACCCGGCGCAGCTCGCGGCCGCGCTCACGCCGGACATCGATTCGATCTTTCATCTGGCCGCCGTGGTGAGCGGCGAGGCCGAAGCCAACTTCGACATCGGCATGCGCGTCAACGTCGACGGCACACGCGCCTTGCTCGAAGCCTGCCGCGCGCTGCCAAAACCGCCCCGTCTGGTATTCACCAGCTCGCTCGCAGTCTTTGGCGGACCGCTGCCCGACCCCGTCCCCGATGGCGCGGCGCTTTCACCGCAAAATTCATACGGCGCGCAAAAAGCCATCTGCGAATTCATGATCAACGACATGAGCCGCAAAGGCATGATCGATGGACGTTGCCTGCGCCTGCCCACGATCGCCGTGCGGCCGGGCGCGCCAAACAAAGCCGCCTCAGGTTTTATCAGCGGCATCATCCGCGAACCGTTGCGCGGCGTCGACGCGGTCTGTCCGGCCGCTCTGTCCATGCGGGTGTGGATTCTGTCGCCGCGCAACGCCGTGCGCAATCTGATCCTGGGCCACGAGATTCCCGCCGCGCAGTTCTCGCACACGCGCAGCATCACGGTGCCGGGCCTGTCGATCAGCCTGGGCGACATGCTGGCCGCTTTGCGCGATGTGGCCGGCGCCGAAACCGCCGCGCGCGTGCGGGTCGAGCGCGACCCGGCGATCGAGCGCATCGTGGCAGGCTGGCCGGCGGCGTTTGAAGGCACATTTGGTCGCTCGCTGGGCATGCGCGTCGAGGACGATTTTCGCGAGGTCATCCGCGCGCACATCGAAGACAGCGGTTTGCGTCAAGCCAGCGCCTGACGATAATCGCCTCATGAGCACCACGCCCATCGTCGACGCACACGCGCATATTTTTCTTGAGATGCGCGGGCAAAACGCCGCAGGCCCGACGCGCGGGCTGAGCTACGGGCGCGCGGCCATCGGCGCAGAGGAGTTTCAATTTTTGCCGCCGTTCAACACGCAGGTGTGCCACACCGCTGAGATGCTGATCCACCACATGGATTGGGCCGGCATCGACCGCTCCGTGCTGCTGCAAGGGCCGTTCTATGGCGAGTGCAACGACTATGTACGCGAGTCGGCCGGACGCTTTCCGGAGCGCCTGATCGCGGTGGCCTATGCCGATCCATGGGCCGCAGACGCGCGCGCCAGCTTTGACCGCGAGATCGCGCCGCACAAAATTTTTCGCGGCGTAAAGATCGAGTTCTCACTATCGTATGGGTTGAATGGTTTGCACCCGGACGCGCGCCTGGACGACGCGCACTGCGACTGGCTCTGGCGCGAACTTGAGCAACGCGGCATGACGCTGACCTTCGATCTAGGCGGCGCCGGCACGCGCTCGTATCAGACCGAAGGCGTGCGGCGCATCGCCGAGCGCCATTCCGGGCTAAACATCGTCATCGCGCATTTGGGCTGGCCCAGCCGGCGCGCGGAAGCCGACCCCAAACTGTGGTTGCAGTGGCACGCGCAGCTGTCGCTGGGCCAGTTGCCCAATGTTTATTTTGATTTCGCCGCCCTGCCCGCCTCAGTCTCGGAAGAGGGCTACCCCTTCCCGTCCGTCGAGCGCTATCTGCGCATCGCGGTGGAACGCATCGGCGCGCACAAGCTGATCTGGGGCACGGATGTGCCGGGCACCTTTCGCATCGCCACTTACCAGCAGTTCGTGGCATTGGCGCGGCAGCACACCGCCTTTCTTTCCGCAAGCGATCAGGCTGCGCTGCTGGGCGGCAATGCGCTGAAGGTGTATGGCTGACGCTACGCGTGGTAATGCAAACGCTCGGCGAGTTTCTCAATCTCCTGGCGCATCGTTAACTTCTGCAGCCACGAGTCAGGGATACCTGATCGGCCATAAAATGCGCCGGCTACTTGCCCACACACTGCAGCGGTAGTGTCGGCATCGTCACCCAGATTGGCAGCGGCAAGTATGGCGTCGCGAAAAGTGTCGGTGGTCGCAAATGCCCACATCGCGGCTTCCAACGAAGCTACAACATAGCCCGAACCGCGCACATCAGCAGCGGTTTTGGAAACGTAGGCGCCATGGGCAATGCCGCGCAACGCCTGCCCGGGCAAATCCTGCAGGTCACGTGCCGCCAAAAGCACGCCCTGCTTGGACGCGCCCTGCAAGGCGGCAAATAGGATACGCCCCAAAATCCGACACGCGGCAAGGCATTCCGCCGCGCCGTGCGTAGTGCGCGAACTTTCGACCGACCAATGCTCCATGACTTCGCCGCTGACGGAAAAGTAAATCGCCACTGGCGCCAGACGCATGATCGAGCCATTTCCGGCCATGTTGGGATCAGTCGATCCCGACATGGGATTGCGATTTTCCAGATACGCCTCAAGCGCACCACGGACCGTGTTGCCGATATCAAAGCACTCACCGTTGCTGCTCATGTAACCATGCAGATACCAATTGCAGTAGCGATTCATTTGGTCAGTTGGATCAAACCCCTGCTTGTCAACAAGGCTGGTGGCGAGACAAAGCGCCATGGACGTATCGTCAGTCCATTCACCTGCCCGCAACCCGAACGGTCCGCCGCCAACCATATCGGTCAGCGGATCGAAGCTGCCGCGCGGTTTGAATTCGACAGTAGTGCCAACCGCGTCGCCGACAGCGAGCCCAAGCAAGCAGCCACAGCTACGATCAACCGAATCGTCACTCATGCGCAAATTCTAGTTCGCGACAACTCATCTCCGTCTCCATCTCCGCGTCTGTTGCCGATCACAAATTCGGAGACGAAGGCAGAGACGAACTCGGTATGTGGGTTAGTATTTGTAGCAGCCGACTATGAATATTCAACAAGCGATCCTGACCCGCCGCACCATTAAAGACTTCCGGCCCGATCCAGTGCCGGCCGAGACTCTCGAGCGCGCGCTCAACGCCGGATTGTGGGCGCAGAATCACCGCATGACGCAGCCGTGGCGCTTCTATATTCTAGGAACGGAGACACACCGCGCACTGACCGCGCTGGACGCCAAGCTCAACACCAAGCCTGCGATCGTGGCGGTGACGTATGTCGCCAGCAGCGACGCCTTTCAGCGCCGCGAGGACTACGCCGCTGTGTGCTGCGCAATTCAAAACATTCAGCTGGCGGCGTGGGCCGACGGCCTGGGCATGCAATGGAGCACCGGCCGCACCTCGCAGCTTCCGGAAACACTCACGCTGCTGGGCATCGACACCACCTCCGAAGAGATGGCCGGTCTGTTGTATTTTGGCTATCCCGCCAGCGTGCCGCCAGCCAGCCCGCGCAAAGCGCTGGCAGACGTATCGCGGCGCCTGCCATAGCGCGAGCCTTATGCGGCGATGGGCGCTGGCTCGGCTTTTTCGGCGTGCGTCGGAACCAGCAATACCGGGCATGGCGAATGCGCGAGCACGCCATTGGCCACTGAACCGCGCAACAGCTGTGTCAGGCCGGTGTGGCCATGAGTGCACATGACGATCATGTCGATGTTATGGATGCGTGCGTGGTCGACAATGGCCTCTGCGGGCACACCGACATCCGTGGCGACCTTGACCGCATAGCCGCGCTTACGCAACGCCTGAGCATGCGTTTCAAGATACGCTTGTCCGCGCCCTTCGTATGCGGCAATTTGCTCGGCGGGCGAAATCACGCGGCCGCTGTCGGTAATAATCGTCTCGCGAATCGAGGGCACCACCTCCAGCAGGGTGAGCTTGTCCACGCCTGCCTTGGCAATTTCAGGCACAACTGCTAACGCGCGCTGGGAAAACGCGCTTTGGTCCAGGGGAATCAGGATATGTCGCTGCATCTTCGCCTCCGTGACATGCGCCCATGATGGCTCAACATGGTCATCCGGTCGACCTTCCAAAAGTGAGTCGCGACACTGGCCGGGCGGCCAGTGCTCATCCGCGCAGATCGCTGCAAATTGAGCCGGTCGCGTGTACAGTCACCTTCCATGCAAGAGGGTGATCTGATCTGGCAGCCCAAATCCAACGTCATCGCCGCCGCCAATCTCACGCGCTACATGCGCTGGCTGGAACGCGAGCGCGCGCTGCGCTTCGAGAGCTATGCCGAATTGTGGTGCTGGTCGGTGACCGAGATCGAGGCATTTTGGGACAGCCTGTGGGATTACTTTGGCGTAATCGCCAGCCGGCGCGGCGACATTGTGTTGCGCGAGCGCCGCATGCCCGGCGCGCAATGGTTTCCGGAAGCGAGGCTGAATTATGCCGAAAACATCCTGGCGCGCGGCTCTGGCGGCCAAATCATGCTGCGCTTCAAACGCGAAGATGCGCCGCTGCAGGAAATCAGCCGGGCCGAAGTGCGCCAGCGCGTGAGCGGGCTGGCGGCGACGTTGCGCGCCCTGGGCGTGCGGCCGGGCGACCGTGTGGCGGGCTATCTGCCCAACATCCCGGAAGCCGTCATCGCCATGCTGGCGAGCGCGAGCATCGGCGCGGTCTGGTCCAGCTGCGCGCCGGACTTTGGCAGCCGCAGTGTGCTCGATCGCTTTGCGCAGATCGAACCCAAAGTCTTGATCGCCGTCGACGGCTACCGCTACGGGGGCAAAGCCTTCGACCGGCGCGGCATCGTCGCCGAACTGCAAGCGGGCCTGCCTTCGCTCGTCCGCACTGTGCTGGTGCCCTACCTCGACGCAAACGCAAGCGCCGCCATGTTGCGCGATGCGCAGCTTTGGCGCGAAGCGCTTTCAAACAGCGCCAGCGACACAG
>JANMNW010000068.1:0-9166 GCA_031368515.1 Chloroflexota bacterium | reverse complement strand
CACCGGCCGCTCCTCTTCTGTGCTGGCTGTCATATCCGCCGCCGCGCTTGCCAATGCCATATCTGCCAGCAGCTTCGCTTTCGCCCGCGCAAACCGCTTGTCCAGCTCAATCTCCATTTCCTTGAACGTTGCCTTTGGGTAGGCTGTCCGCCAAACCTTGATCCCGCTCGTGATTTCTTCGATCAATGTCCCCCAGCCTGCTGTCAGCTCGTCTTTCATCCCCCTACTTTACAAAAATCTGTGGCACACCCAACTGTGGAGGGGTGCATCTGTCGATGGGAGCCCGACTACCGAGTGCGACGCTTCGCAGTGCATGCCATGTGTCGCCAAGCGTGTGAACCGCACGGCGGCGCTCTATAATCCGGGCGGAAACCAATCATGTCACTCGCTGTTCTCAAGTTCGGCGGCACATCCGTAGGCGACGCCGCAGCCATCCGCCAAACCGCATCCATCGTTCGTGGCGCATCCAGCAAATTCGACGCCACCATCGTGGTCACTTCGGCCATGGGTCGCGCGTCAAATCCCAATGATCACGTCAAAGTCACCGACTTGCTGCTGCAAGCGGCGCGCACGGCGGCCGAAGGCGATGGCGATTTTTTTCACAAGGCGAAACGCCAGCTGGCGGACAAGCATTTTGCCGCCCTTGACGGCACCGTAGACAGCGCCGACGAGCGCCGGCGCATCGGCGCCGAAATCGATCAGTTGCTGGATGGTTTTGAAACGCTTTGCGCCAGCATTCGCGTGCTTGGAGAAGCCACCCCCCGCGCGCTGGACGCCATCGCCGGGCTGGGCGAACGGCTGGCCGCGCGCATCCTGGCCGGAGCATTGCGCAGCATCGGTGTGAACGCCAGCGCCATCGACGCGACCGAGCTGATCGTCACCGACGATCGCTATCAAGCCGCCGCCCCGCTCATGACCGAAACCCGCGCACGCACCCGCGAACGGCTGATGTCGCTGTTGCAGCAAGGCGTTGTGCCGGTGATCACCGGCTTTATCGGCGCCACGCAAAAAGGCGTGCCAACCACGCTGGGCCGCGGCGGCAGCGATTACAGCGCCAGCATCCTTGCGGCGGCACTCGACGCCACGGACGTGTTCAACTACACCGACGTGAATGGCGTCCTCAGCACCGACCCGCGCATCGCGCCTGACGCGCGCACGATCGACATGCTGACGGCCCAGGAAATGTCCGAGATGGCCTATTACGGCGCATCGGTGTTGCATCCGATGACGATCGCGCCGCTGGTCGAACGCAATATTTCATTGCGCGTCAAAAACACGTTCAACCCGGAGCACCCAGGAACGTTGATCGTGCACGAAGATCGGTTGTCGAACGGCCGCGCGCTCAAGGCTGTCACCACGATCCCGGAAGTCAGCGTCATTTCGGTGACCGGTCGCGGCATGAAGGGCGTGCCCGGCATCGCCGCGCGCACGTTCTCGGCGGTGGCGCGCACCGGCACCAGCGTGCTGATGTTCTCGCAAGCCAGCGCGGAGACGAATATCTGCCTGGTCGTGCCGCGCGCGTCCAGCGCGAGAGTGCGGCGCGAGCTTGAAGCAGAGCTGAGCGGCGAGCTGAGCCGGCGAGAGATCGACGAGGTGGACGCGTTCGAGCAGGCGTCGATCATCACAGTCGTCGGACAAGGCATCGCGGATACACCCGGCGTGAGCGGAAAAGTCTTTGGCGCGCTCGGCACGGCGGCGATCAACGTCTACGCAATCGCGCAAGGATCCAGCGAATGCTCGATCAGCATGGTCGTCAGCGATCACGATTGCGGCAACGCCGTGCGCGCGGTGCATGCGCTGACGCTGCTCTGAGACACCCATTTGCGGCATGAGCGCCGCTGGGCCACAATCCTCCGTCAGGTTGGCGTGCCCCTCTTTCTATTCATTGGGCGCATCGATCGATCCAATTTTTCCGACTGGAGATTCAGAAAATGACCAGCAAAGATCTCAAAGCATATGTTAGCGAGTTTGTCGGCGCATTCATTGCCGTTTTTGCCGCATGCGGAAGCGCCTGGGCAGCCACGCAACCGGGCTACGCGGCCGGCCTGATTGTGCCCGCGTTTGGAGCCGGCTTGGCCATTGTCGCGGCCGCGTATGCGCTCGGGCATGTCGGCGGCGCACATTTCAATCCGGCTGTCACAATCGCCGTTGCCATCGCCGGTGGCATCAACTGGCTCAAAGCGCTCGTTTACATTGTGGTTCAACTCATCGCGGGCATCCTGGCCGCGCTGGTGCTTAATTTGATTTTGGGCGGCGCTGCCGCAGCGCAATTCGGCGCCTTCTCATTTGATCCAAAATACAACTCCATCGGCATTCTGGTGCTTGAAATCGTGTTGACATTCATTGTGGCGACGGCAGTGCTGCAGGGTGTGATGCGCGGCAAGTCGGGCAATATGGCAGGGCTTGTGTATGGCTTGTCGGTCGCAGGCTGCATTTTGGCCGGCGGCGCGATCAGCGGCGCTTCGCTCAATCCGGCCCGAACGCTTGGCCCGGCCATCGTCGCCGGCAACTTGAATCAAGCCGTGTTCTATATCGTTGGAAGCGTGCTGGGCGGCGCGCTTGCGGCCGTCTTCAGCAGCTATGTGCTTGGCATGCAGGACGTGGCAGAAGTCACGCCACCCAAGAAAAATACCGGCCGCCGCGCATAAGGGTTGATTCGCGCGGCGACATAAGGGATAATCGAGGGCCGCAATTGCCGCGGCCCTTTATTTATGACCAAGTCTATCGTCGCGCTCGTCGGCCGCCCCAACGTCGGCAAAAGCACCCTGTTCAACCGGCTGGTGGGCGAACGCCTTTCGATTGTGGCCGACCAGGCCGGAACTACGCGCGACCGTGTGCAAGCGCCGGTCGATTGGAACGGCGTATCGTTCACTCTGGTCGATACCGGCGGCATCGAGCCGCTCGAGCCGCTGCGCAACAAGCAGACGGCTGCGCTGGCTTCGGCTTCCAAAGACTTTATCTGGGAGATCCGCGAACAGGCCGAAATGGCCATCTCCGAAGCCGATGTACTGGTGCTCACTGTCGATGCCAAAACGGGCTTGACCACAACCGACGAGGCCGTGGTGGAAATTTTGCGCAAGCTGACGGGCACACGACAACGCCAGGGGCGGCGCGTGCCGCCGATACTTGTGGCCGCCAGCAAAGCCGAATCGCAAGGTCCGAAGAGCGACAGCGTCGAGTTTTACAAGCTTGGCCTGGGCGACGTATTCACAGTCAGCGGCCTGCGCGGCGACGGCACCGGCGACTTGCTTGATGCGATCGTCAAAGCCATTCCGCCCGAAGCGCCTGAAACGCCCGACGACACGCTCAAGATCGCACTGGTCGGCCGGCCCAATGTCGGCAAGTCGTCGCTTTTCAATCGATTGATCGGTGAAGACCGCGTGATCGTCAGCTCAGTGCCCGGGACCACACGCGATGCAATCGACACCGTGATCGAATTTAGGGCGGACGCGGGCGACAAAGACAGCGGCTACCGTATCTTGGGAGCCGGCACGATTGGGACCATCGGCACGGCTGAGCGCGCAACCAGCGTCAATGCGGCCGGAGCGGCCAATCGCTACAGCGACGACGAAGACACGAGCGCCGACATCCGATATGCGGGCGTTGACGAGGACGGCGATGAAGATGACGCCGACGCATTTGACGATGACGACATCGACTTCGATGCGGATATCGGCGCAAGCGCCGCCGAAGCACGCGAGGCCGCCGCAAGCGACGACGAGACGCCGGGCACGACAAAGATCACCTTGATCGACACAGCCGGCATTCGCAAGCGCGGCAGCGTGGAACCGGGCATCGAAAAATTCAGCGTGCTGCGCTCGTTCAAGGCCATGGCGCGGGCAGACATCGCCCTGTTGCTGATCGACGCGGTCGACGGCGTCACCGCGCAGGACGAGCATGTGGCGGGCTATGTGCTGGACGAAAACAAAAGCGTCATCGTGCTGGTCAACAAGTGGGATCTGATCGAAAGCGCGGAAAAAGTCGAACGGGTGGCCAAGTCCGAGCCCGGCTGGGGCTTGCTAACGCCCAAGATGAAGGACTACATCGATGCGCTGCAAAAGCGCTTCAACTTCATGCCGTATGTGCCGATCCTGTTTATCTCGGCCAAGCTCAACTTCCGTTGCGACACGATCCTGCCCACCGCCATCGCCGTGAACGAAGCGCGCAACATGCGCATCACGACCTCGCAGGTGATGAACATCGTGCGCGACGCCACGTTGCGCCACAGTCCGACGGTCAAGGCCGGGCGTCGGCTGAAGGTCTATATGGCGCAGCAAACCAGCGTCAACCCGCCCACATTTGTCTTCTTTGTCAATGATCCCAAGCTGGTGCACTTTGGCTATGAGCGCTTTATCGAGAATCGCATTCGCGAACAGTTTGGCTTTCTTGGCACCCCTATGCGGCTGTTCTTCCGCGGACACAAGGAAGAATAAGGCAGATAGTGCTGGCCTTCAGCCTTTCTTCAAGATATACACCCTGCCCCACTCGCCCAGCAGCGCGACGGAGTAGCCGCGATCAAGGGTGAGACCGCGCACAGTGCGCAGCGCGTCGCGCATGGCGTCGTATTCGCTGGTGACAAACACCGCGCGGCCGCCGGGTTTGAGCACGCGCAGCGTCTCAGCCAGCACGCGTGGATACAGCGTCTGCACGCTCTGGCGCGAGCCGATCTTTTTGCCAAACGGCGGGTTGCAGGCGATGGCGTCGATGCTTTGCGGCGCGACCGGCAGACGGCCGGCATCCCAGCGCAGGAGTGCCACACGCACGTTGGCGCGCGCGGCTCGCAATGCATCGCGGGCAATATCGCCGCCCAACACCAGCCGCGCCGGGCCGCTGGCCAGCCGCTCGGCCAACAGCGTGCCCGCGCCGCAAGTTGGATCGAGAAAGACATCGTCCGGTTTGGGCTCGGTCAGCAGCACCATGGCCGCAGCCGCCGACGGCCGCAGCGACGCCGGCAAATGCTCGGCTTTGTAATCGCGATGGCGCATCGTGCGGTCGCTCAGGCGCAGCCCAATCAACAACAGCGGCCCGAGCACATTGACCCAGATTTCGAGATCGGCCTCTTCCGGCACCCAGCGCAACGCAGCGCCGTAGCGCTCGCCGAGCGCTTTGCGCGCGGCGTTTTCCACATCCAGACGGCGATAAGCATGATCGCCGGTTTTGCGCGAGACGATGCGCGCGCTCACCGGTGGCGGCGAACCGCCGGCATCGACCCAGGCGTTCAACGCCGCGTCAATAGCCGGGCCTTCGGACAGCTCTCGGGCAATCGTGCGCAAATCCCGATAGTCGTGGCTAAGTCCCATGTGGCGCACGGCCAGCACAAACACATCCTCGACCGTGCGCAACGTCAGCGTATCGGCAGGCGCACCGCGATAGTCAAAAAAGACGATGCCGTTTTTCTCCTCGGCAAACGCCTGGCCTTTGTGCGCTGCGCGGCTCAGGCGCGACCTGATTTCAAGCCATGAAATCGGCTCGAAGCCCGGCAAAGTTTGTGCATAATAGGAAACTGTCTGTGCGCGCATGTAACGCCCATGCTATCGCGGTTTGCGGACCGCCCAGCGTCAAAACACCCAACTGCAGACTGATCGGCCGGCAGATGCCAGCCGCCAGGCCGCGACGCACAATTACCGGTGAGGTGAGTTATGGACGAATCCACACATCCGACGCTGGTTCTCGTGGCCTACGCCAGCAAATACGGCGCCACAGGTGAAATTGCCCGGCACATCGCGCAGACACTTTCAACCGTCGGCGTTCCGGCGGAAGCGCGTGATGTCAGCACCGTGGCTGAGCCAACCCGCTATCACAGCATCGTGTTGGGCAGCGCCGTGTATGCCGGACACTGGCTGAAAGAAGCGGCGCAGTTTCTCGAAGACAACGAGGCGGCGCTTGTGTCGCGGCCGGTTTGGCTGTTTTCAAGCGGACCCACAGGTACCGGTGAGCCAAGCGCATTGCTTGACGGCTGGCGCTTCCCGGCCAATCTGGAAGCGCTGGCCGAGCGCATTCACCCGCGCGACATTGCGCTGTTTCACGGCGCCATAGATCCCGCCAAACTCGGTTTTGGCGAGCGTCTGATGATCAAAGCGGTAAAGGGCGCCACTGGCGATTTCCGTGACTGGGAAATGATCGACCGCTGGGCGAGCGCCGTCGCCAGCGAAATCAGGCAATCTTTGAGAGATGCGCCGTTGCACGTAACGGCGTAATCCGCGCATGATGGGCGCGCAGGTCAAAGTGATGTGCCATGACCCGCCTCTTTGAAAACCGCGTCGATGCCGGACGGGTGCTTGCCCGCCGGCTGGGTCGCTATGCCAAGTTGAGCGACTCCGTTATCGTTGTCGGATTGCCGCGCGGTGGCGTGCCGGTGGCTGCAGAAGTGGCTCGCGCACTGGACTTGCCACTGGATATTCAGGTCGTGCGCAAGCTGGGCATGCCCGCGCAACCGGAACTCGCGATGGGCGCGGTCGCCGGTGATGTGCTGCTGCTCGATCGCGCCCTGGTCATGGCTCGCGGAATTGACGACGCAGTGGTCGACGCCATAATCGCGCGCGAACGCACCGAAATGCGCCGGCGCGAACGGCTATATCGGCACAACCGGGCGCCGTTGAATGTTGCCGGCAAAACGGTCCTGCTGATCGACGATGGCATCGCAACAGGTATGTCGATTCACGCAGCCGCCATGGCGCTCAAGGCACACGTTCCAACACGGATTGTGGTCGCCACACCGGTGGCCGCCAGCGCGACCTATGCCCAACTTGAACAGCTCGACATGATCGACGAATGCGTCTGCGTCATGCGGGTGCCCGATCTGGTGGCAATCGGCATGTGGTACCGCGATTTTCTCCAAACCAATGACAATGAAGTCATGGCCGCGCTGGCATCATGCCGTCGTCCCTCCTAAACTGGCCAGTTGACCTGATCGGAGCGGGCGTGTGACGGGTTTCTGGTATTTCGGATGACATAGACTATGCCGCCGGCGTTGTCGCCGGAATTTCACCATGCCATCACGACGCGCTATATTGCCACTGTTGTTGTTAGCCATGCTCGGACTGTTCACCGGTCTCTGGGCTGGCTTGCTGCGTTTGGGCTGGCCACTGTCCGATCCATTTCCCGCACTCGCGGCCAATCACGGATCGCTGATGATTTCGGCGTTTTTGGGCGCCCTCATCTCGCTGGAGCGCGCTGCAGCCACGCAAAAGCGCTGGGCATACGTCGCGCCGCTGCTGGCCGCGCTCGGCGGCTTGAGTCTGATCGTCGGCGGCCCTCTGACAATTGGCGCTGGCATGATTGCCGCCGGCAGCATTGTGCTGGTCGCGCTGTTTGTCGTGATGCTCAGGCGCCAGCTCTCGCCGCCCCATGCCGTGATGGCCATCGGCGCGGCGTTTTGGCTGGCAGGCAATTTGCTGTGGTGGCTGGGCTGGCCGCTTTTTCGCATTGCCCCTTGGTGGCTGGGTTTTCTCGTGTTCACGGTCGCGGGCGAGCGGCTGGAACTAGGGCGCCTGATGCAGCATCGCAACTCAGTAGGCGCTATCTTCGGATTCGCCACTGTCATTTTTTCTGCTGGACTGCTGGTCGGATTCATCGATTCCACCCTCAGTATTCGCGTCTGCGGAGCGGGTCTGTTGGCGCTTGGCGCATGGTTGCTGCGATTCGACATCGCGCGACACACGATTCGCAAAACTGGGCTGACGCGCTTTGTCGCAGCATGTTTGATGGCAGGATTTGTCTGGCTGCTCATCGCTGGCATTTTGTGGCTGAGTTACGCGCCGCAGTTCGTCGCCGGGCCCGCCTACGATGCGATGCTGCACTCGGTGTTGATCGGGTTCGTTATTTCGATGATCTTTGGCCATGCGCCAATCATTTTGCCGGCGCTGCTGCGCATCGAAATTCACTACACCAGGTGGTTCTATCTTCCGCTTGCGCTTTTGCATGCAGCGCTCATCGCAAGGCTATGGGGTGATTTCTCGGCGAACTTCCAAGCGCGGCTATGGGGCGGCATGCTGAACGAGGTCGCGATTCTTCTGTTTGCGGCCATTGCCGTCATCGCCGTAACGCGGGGCAACAGCGCCCGGCACAAGAAAAAACGGGATATCAAAAACCCAGGTTTTTGACATCCCGTGGAAGCGCCGTGCAGTCATCACGCCGCGCGCGGCGTAGCTGTCCCGGCACCCGATGGGCCCGATAGCGTAGGCATCGGCGCCGGCGGCGGCGTCGTCGACATCGGAAGCCTGTGTTCACGCGAGTCGCGCCATGCAAGCCACAAAGCGCCCAATGTGAAGAACGCAATTGCCAGCGTGAGCAGACCGCCAACATAGGGAGCGGCGGTCAGCAGCACCACGGGCAATAGTCCGATCAAGACAAGCACGATCGGATGCACATGCCAGGCCCGGCCAAGGGTCACGCGCGCCAACCAGTAAGCGGCGATGAGTTTGCTGGCATAGGCAAGCGTCAGGCCAAACAGTACCAGCGCGCCGAACAGCACAGCCAAAGTCAGCAGCACGATCGAGCCGCCCAGGCCGCCCAGCGTGAGCGCGCCAAACAGCACGGCCAGCATGATCGCCACGATCAACAGCACTAGCGCGCCAGCCGGCACCATGATCGCGCCGATAAAGCCCCATCCCAGGCTGGGTCCGGGCTTGCCGCTCAGCATGTCAGCCGTTCGCGGCAACAACGCCGGCACAAGCCACAGCAAAAGCAAGGGCACCAACGCCAGGCTCACATAGGTTCGCAGTTGGTCAAGCAGCCAGCCGGCCAAACCGGCGGATCGCGGCGCAGCAGTCTCTTCCGCCGCCGTCGTTGTGACAACTTTGGGCGTATGTCGCACCGCGCCCACAGCGCCGGACGGAATGCTCGCCGCGCGCGGGCTGGTGTAGTCCAACTTGCCGCCAATCTTGGCATTCTGGCCAATCACCAGTCCAGCCGGCACCTTGACCCATGGCGGCATCGTCGGCATAGACGACTGGAACATCCAAGGCTGGAGTCCGTCACTCTCAACGGCGCTGTCAAGATCGGCCGTCACATTCCCTGCAACCGATCCCAAGATGCTGGCGCGTTCGCCACCCAGATACAAATTTCCGGCCACTGCGCCTGCAAGCAATGCGCGCGAGGCGCCCAGCAGCATATCGCCGCCCACCTTACTGCCGGCTTGTGTCTCAATGCTGCCGCCGGCGGCCAT
>JANMNW010000055.1:0-4024 GCA_031368515.1 Chloroflexota bacterium | reverse complement strand
CACAGGCCGAGATCAACGTCGGCGGCAGCACCATGCGGCTGCAAAGCTCGCCCGAGCCGGTGGCCGCCTATATGATGGCGCAATACTTGACATTTGACAGTGTAAAAGAACCGCCGCCAACACCCAGCCCGACTCCGTCGCCCACTCCGTCGCCCACTCCGTCGCCAACGCCTTCCCCAAGTCCATCGCCCACGCCAGCGCCCGCAACATTTAGGCTCGGCCTCAACGCATTGCAGAATACGGCGCAGGCCACCGAAGAGGCTCGCCGCGGATGCAAGTATTTTCTGATCATGAACGACTTCGGCGGCGCGAGCAACCTGAAGCGCGCATTTCCCGATGCGGTGGTCATGGTGCGCCGCTACTTCCCGCAAAATTACTTTCTCTCGCCCGACCAGGTTCTCGAAGGGCTTGAGGGCGCCAACCACGGCCCGCTGGTGTACACCGGCTTCAACGAGGCCGATCAAGGCGATCACCAAGGTGCAGATCTCATCAAACGCGCGCGCATCGACATTGCCGACGCGCGCAAAATTAAAGAGCGCAACTCCGCGGCGGTGTACGCCGCCGGCACATTCAGCATGGGCACGCCCGATTTCACCAACCCGGATGTGTGCCGCATCCTGCGCGAGGAGTATGCGCCGCATTACAACAGCGGCCTGATCGGCTTCGACATGCACCTGTATACACCCAACCCGCCGCACATCGACAAGCTCACTGAACATCAATGGTTTGAACGGCGCTGGGAGTTCCTATTCACCAAGTGCGGTTTCGATCCAAACATGCGGGCGATATATTGCGGCGAAACTGGCCTGGATCAGGGCGGCATCGGCGGATTCCCCGCCCATGGCTCAACCCATGAGTATTTCCGCGCATGGTGCGAGAAGACCATCCGGCTGCAAAGCGCGCCGATGGTCATCAATGGCAAATCATATCCTTCGCCAATCATTGGTGGCGCCATCTTCCAGCTGGGAGGAAATGGCGATCAACGCTGGGCGGGATACGATGTCACCGGCTATCTGCCGATATTGCGCGACTTTTACAACGGCCTGCCCAAATCGGCCGCGCGCAAAAATCCGGTCAGCCAACCGCGCGCAAAAGCCGGCGGCGCCGTTGCTGCAGGCAAAGTTGTGTCGCCGCTCAGCCGGATCGGCGCATCCAGCAGAACCGCCGCCGAAAGGCTTAAGCACGCGCTTGCTCCGCGCAACACGTAGCGTGCCCGGCTGCGGCCGCAACAACAAAACAAGGCCAGCGCGTGCTACGCGCACCTCTCTTTTGCATCGAAGAAGCCCCACCGCGTACACTTCGCGCATGAACTCCCGAGCACATGCAGCGGCAGTATTGGCGTTCGCTGTGCTTGCCGCATGCGCAGCGCCGCCGCCCACGCCAGCACCCGTCCCACCAACTGTGACGCGTTTGCCGCCAACCGCCACGCGGCCAGCAACTGCATCACCGGAGCCTACACCCACTGCAACCGCCCGGCCGCAGATCGGCACGCCAGCCTGGTTTGAAGATGCGCTGATCTATGAGATCTTTCCGCGCAGCTTTGCCGACTCAAACGGCGACGGCATCGGCGACCTTCCGGGCATCACCGCGCGTTTGGACTACATCAGTTCGCTCGGCGCCAACACGATCTGGTTGACACCGCACTACCCATCGAACACCTATCACGGTTACGCTGTGTCCGACTACGTCGCCGTCAACCCGGAGTTCGGGACCCTGGATGATTTCCGGGCGCTGCTCGCGGCCGCCAGGCAACGCAAAATGCGGGTGCTGGTCGATTTTGTCGCCAATCACACCTCGACCGAACATCCGTTTTTCAAGGACGCTTTCAACAACCCGCAGTCCAAGCATGCCAAGTGGTTTCGCTTTAACGACGCCGGCAACGCCACATACAGCGGATTTGCCGGATTGCGCGACTTGCCGGAATGGAATCACGACAACCCGGAGGTGGTGACCTATCTGCTCGATGCCGCGATATTTTGGCTGGATCTTGGCGTGGACGGACTGCGCTGCGACTATGCAAAAGGCATTGATTTCCCGTTCTGGCACGCGCTGCGCGAACGTGTCAAAGCACGGCATCCCGACGCCGTGCTGCTGGCCGAGGTGTTTGACGGCAACCCCAATGTAATCGCGCCGTATCTTGCCAACGGCTTCGACGCCGCCTTCGATTTTCCGTATTTTTTTGCGGCGTCCGGGGGCGGCGAACTCGAACGGCGGCGGCATTGTCAATGGCGTCGGCAACCCGCCTTCGATTCGCGGGCCGATCCGGCTGCTCAACTCGCTGTATCCCGTCGGTGCGCAACTTGTTCGCTTTGCTTCAAATCACGACACGAATCGCATCGCCTCTGAAGTCGGCGGCGACCCCAAAGGCATGAGGCTTGCGGGGGCGCTCGGAATATTGATGCCCGGCATCCCGATGATTTACTACGGCGAAGAGATCGGCATGCGCGGCACAAAGGGCGGCGGCCCGGTCTATGACGAATTGCGCCGCGAGCCGATGGACTGGTTCGCCTCTGAAAGCGGCTCCGGCATGACCACCTGGTTCAAACCAGCCGAGCGCAACAACAAACCCGGCGATGGCGTCTCGGTCGAGGAACAGGACAACGCCGCGGATTCGTTGCTCACGTTCTACCGGTTGCTGGGCAAGCTGCGCAACGAGCACAGCGCACTGCGCTCGCGCGACTTTGCGTTTGTCGAAGACCCGGACGGCTGCGCGCAAAAGTGCGTGCTGCTGTGGCGCTGGAGCGACGACGAATTGGTGGCGCTTGCGTTTAACTTCTCAGACCAGCCGTCCGCCATCGCGCTCGACCCGGCGTCCGCGCCAGTGGCCGCGGCGAGCGGCAGCGCCGAAGCCTTGATCGGCGCCGCGCCGGGTGGCGCCGTCAAGCTTGAACCGTGGGGCGTGTCGGCTTTGCGCTGGGTGCGGCGGTAGGGTTGCTCTACGCCGCGCTCTGCTGCAGAAACTTGCGCTGGCGCGCCAGCGCGCGCCGGCGCTGCACGATGGCGTAGACCACCAACGCGATGATTGTGGCCACATACGGAATCATCTGCACCAACTGCGTCGGATACTTCAGATTGCCAAGCTGA
Organism: Chloroflexota bacterium; assembly: GCA_031368515.1. Lineage (GTDB taxonomy): Bacteria > Chloroflexota > Anaerolineae > J036 > Brachytrichaceae > CANJQH01. The sequence goes on along the minus strand of JANMNW010000055.1, from coordinate 940 downwards.
ATCGATAGCGCGTCGGCTGCGCCAAACGCCAGCGCGGCAATCAGCGTGCCAAGCGGCGTCTTGTTGCCCAGATAGACTGCGGCCAGCGCGATAAAGCCGCGGCCGGATGTGAAGTCGCGAGCAAAAAACGTCACGTATCCCATGCTCAAAAAGACGCCGCCCAGCCCGGCAAAAAGGCCGCTCAAGGTCAACGCCAGATACTGCATCGCGCGCACATTGATGCCGACCGAACGCGCCGCATCCGGGTTTTCTCCCACCGCGCGCAAGTGGATGCCGGTGCGGGTGCGATACAGGAAGATCGCCACCACGCCCGTAAGCAAAATGGCCGCATAGGTCAGAATATGCTGGTTGAGTATCTCGCCCAGCGTGCCCATGGTCTTGATCGCCGGAAAGATGTCTCCGATCTGCGGCAGCCGGCCGCTGACCAGGCTGGTGGTGCCGCCTTTGTCGCCAGCGCCGGTCAGCGCCTGCGTGGCCAAGTAGACGACAAACGTGGTGCCGCCCGAGGCCAGAATGTTCAATGCCACCGCGGTCAGAATCAAGTCTGACTTCAGGTTCAGATGAAAAAACGCCAACAGCGACGCAAGCAGCATGGACACCGCGACGCCGGCGATAAGGCCGACCCATGGCGAGCCCGCGTAGACGCTGCCGAGCACGCCTGCGCACGCGCCGGCGAGCATGATGCCTTCAAGCGCAATGTTGCCAACGCCGCCAAGTTCTGAAATCAACCCGCCCAGCGCGGGCAGGATGAGCGGGGTGGCCACGCGCAGCAACGCGGCCAAAAATGTCGCGGAGAATAGGATTCCGATAACCTGTTCCATACTGTGTTACTTTGTGCCTTCCGGCGCCCGGCGATTCTTGACCCACTGAACCAACACCTGCGCCGTGATGAGCAGGATGATCACCGCTTGAATCACCTGCACGATCTCGGAGCCGACGG
>JANMNW010000031.1:0-3381 GCA_031368515.1 Chloroflexota bacterium | reverse complement strand
GGGCGCGATAGCTTGCGCTTCACTGCAACGTGCCGATGGGCAAGCGCAGCGAGCGTTGCCCAAAGATGGGCATGACAGACGGCCGGCCACGGCTGGCATTCACGATGCCAGAAATCAGCGCGACCAGACCGTAGATAAACGTCGCAAGGACCAGAGCAAATAACGCATTCCCTACCAGGAATCCAAATGGAATCCATGAAATGATCCAGGTAAATGCGGCCCAGACCACAAAAATCAGCACCAGATAAAGCACCAGGCCAATCGCCTGCCGAACATGAAAAATTGCAAATTTATTGTTGCGTTGGGTGAGCAACACATACAGCCATCCTACAACTGGGATGTAGCCAATGGCAGCGCCAAGTCGTTGTGATTGATCCATGGCTTAGCCTCCGATGCCTTTGAGAGACAATTCCTTCGCAAAGTGGCATGCGACAGAATGCCCCGGGCTGACTTCCTGAAGCTCAGGAACCTGGGTTTTGCACTGGTCTTTGGCGTAGGCGCAGCGCGGATGAAAGATGCACCCACTGGGCGGGTTGGCCGGGCTCGGCACCTCGCCTTGCAACCGTATGCGGTCGGACTTCATATCTGGATCGGCCGGCGGAATCGATGAAAGCAGCGCTTCCGTATAAGGATGCAGTGGATCGTAAAGCAGTTCTTCGGTGTCGGCCATCTCCATGATTTTGCCCACATACATCACCGCGATGCGATCTGATATGTGCTCAACCACAGACAGGTCGTGCGCGACAAAAAGCAAGGTCAAACCAAGCTTGCCCTGCAACTCCTGCAGCAAGTTAAGAACCTGCGCCTGCACCGACACGTCCAGCGCCGAAACAGGCTCGTCGGCCACGATCATGCGCGGGTTGAGCGACAACGTGCGTGCCAGGCCAATGCGCTGGCGCTGGCCGCCTGAAAACTCGTGCGGATAACGGCGCATGTAGTTGGGATCCAACCCGACCGAACGCATCAGCTCAGCCACTCGGTCTTCGGCGTCTTTGCCATGTATGACGCCGTGAATGATCAGCGGCTCGGCGATCAGGTCCTTCACCGTCATGCGCGGGTTGAGCGAGCTGAATGGATCTTGAAAGATCATGCGCATTTCCTGGCGCAACGGCTTCATGTCTTTCTGCGAGATGCGGGCGATGTCGACCCATTCTCCCGTCTTTCGGCGAAAGCGAATCTCGCCCGAAGTGGGGTCGTACAGGCGCAAAACGCAGCGGCCGACCGTGGTCTTGCCGCAGCCGCTCTCGCCGACCAGGCCCAGGACTTCACGGTCGCGCAGGTGAAAGCTGACGCCATCGACCGCCTTTACATAGCCGACGGTGCGCTGCAAAAAGCCTCGCACAATCGGGAAGTGCATTTTCAGGTCATTGACCTCGAGAATCGTATCTTTGGGTGTATCCGTCATTTTGCCACCTGCAGCGTCAGTTCGTTCATCACCTGGTCTTCATCTGGCCAGCCCTTCTGCTGCGCCAGTTTGTAAAACGCCGGGCGATAAATTAGCTTGATCTTAACTGTAACCGCGCCAACCGGCGCATCAAACACGTAGGCCGAAGCATCGGTCTTCAGCGGAAAGAGGCGTGTGTCTTCAACCAGCGCGACCTGCCGCCAGTACGCCGCAGTCGGCACTTCGCCCGTCCACAAATCTTTCAGGATTTTGGCATAGCCTCGCCCGCCGCGCCCGGCATAGTTGCCGGTCCACTCGGGAAGCTGCGGGCCTTCGCGCAACACCAAGGCCTGTCCTGCCGCGTCAAACGCCTCAACCACCAGCATCACCGAGCGAATCGGCGAGTCGGTGGGCACGGCGTGCCCGGTCTTGTTGTTTGCGACCGAGACCGTGACGCGCAACCCGCCATCGGCGCGCACCGCCTCGCCCTTGAGGTCCAGCGCATTGAGCATGAGCGTCGGGCTGTCGGTACCCGTCATGTTGTGATCGTGATAAGCATAGCCGGGCCGGGCGACGCCGCCGAGCTGAGGCGGAACGCTGGCGGCCTCAGTCGCCGGCATGTGGCAATCCTGGCAGCTCTTGCCCGTCGTCGGATCGCTATACGGGCTGTCCAGCCACTCGCCATACGAGTTGTAGATGGTGACGCCGCCGGTCATCTTCATGTTGGAGACCACGCCGCCCATCACACCGTAGTGGCACGCCGCGCAAAACTGGCTGGTGGCCATCACAGGCGAATAGGTCACCTCGACGCGATTGGCATCGGTGATCGTGCCAAAAAACACCTTGTGACCTGCAGGCGGCCGGCGCAACTCCATCGACAGGATGCCCGGTGCGTCGGCAAAGGGCAGCTGCGTATTCGGATCCACGCGCACGTCTTTCACCACATGGCAGAACTCACAACCCACGCCTTCCTCGGCAACGCCTGCCATGCCAACGGGCGACACGCCGCGGATCGTATACGCGACGGCCTTGGCCGCCTCGGCGCGGTCGGCAGTCAGTGTGGAATGACACCCGGACCAGGCACAGCCATTTTTCGTGTCAATCTTGGCCGCCATGGGTGTGTGGCAGGTCGAGCAGTTGCCAGCGCGGTCGCCGTTATCGAGCTTGAAGCCCGGGCCGTAGTCGGGCAACGCTGGATCAGGCAGCAGCGCTTTGCCTTCGGCGACCAAAATAGTAGGCTGGCCTTTGCGATTTTTGCTGTCGGTGCCGCGATACAAATTCAAAAATCGCGGGTTGAACGCCGATTGCGAATGCGAATCAGCCTTCCACTCGTTGTATTCGCGATGGCAGCTGGCGCAACTTTCAGCGCCGGTTTTGCCAGCAAACTCAAACCAGGTGTATTCGTGATTATCGCGATCAAACAACGGCTGCAGCGAAATTTCAACAGGTTTGTCTGCGGCTGACTGATCTACACGCGTCATGCCGATGTAATGATCTTGCGCCCATGCGGTCACTGTAACGGCGCTGCCGCCGCCCAAGCCTTCGCCGTGCAAACGGAATGTGCCATCTGCGGCGCTGGTAGTGCGATTGGATGTGCCCTGCAGCTGCACGATAGCGTTTGCCACTGGTCCAGACGCGCTTACAACCTTGCCCGTCACTGTGGCTGGCACGCGAGTCGAGGACTCTGACGCACAGGCAGCCAGCAGAAATACAAAGACCATAATTGCAGGCGCAATTGCAAGCAGTTTTAGCGCCGCCATCTTCATCGCCGTGGGAACGGATGACGGCATGTGGCCATCGGCGTTCTCGGCTGAGCAGCTGCGTCGTCAGCTGGCAACGCGCGATACCGGATTGGTTGCGATCTTCGAGATCCACCCGACGGGTCATCTCATCATGGGTAACGGGTGGGGCCCGACCACGGAGTTCCAGCGCTCGGTCGGGCGACTGCAAGGCGGCAATGCGCGCCTCGACGCTGAGGCGCAGCGGATTGTGTGGCC
>JANMNW010000023.1:0-1677 GCA_031368515.1 Chloroflexota bacterium | reverse complement strand
CCCCGCCCGCTACGGTGTGATCTTCTCAGCCTCACCCGGCGCGGGATACCGGCCACCGGATGTGATGCCGAGTTCGTTGCCGCGCACGTACCTCGTGGCTGGCACGCTGGAACCGTTTTTCCTCGACAATGCGGCTCGGTGGGCGGCTGCGCTGCGCGATACAGGTGCGGACGTCGTGATGAGCGAGAGGGTCGCGGGGCACGACGACGCGATGTGGCGAGAGGAGTTTCCGTTGATGGTCGCGTGGGCGTTTGGCACCGCCTAACGACTGCATGCAGCCGATGCACCAGCCTGTCATAAAATTTGTATGCGCAAATTTGTCGCCGTCTGGTGCGCGGCTGATGCTGGCTGTTGCGCCTTTCGAGTGCGAAGTGGCATACGGGCACAATGGTTGCTAGAAAAGAACGAAATAAAAAGTCAAACTTTGGTCATCCGTCTCCAACAACCGACAGCGCCTTGGCTGGGTCGACCTTCAGCATCCCTGCCCGCGCCAGTCGGCGCACGATGCGCTCGGCCTCGGTCGGCACGCCGGCACACGACGCGAGCCGACGCACCCTGCCCGCGCTGCGCATCCTGACGTGACCGCGGCGCTCAAGCTCGGTCAGTGCGCCGCTCACGATCGACGGCGCCCGACCTGCAACCGCCGCTATTTCGCGCAGTGTCGGCGGCCGGCCGAGCTGCTCGAACAGGTTGGCCGTCTGCACGCGCACGATCTCTATCGTCGTCTCGCGCTGGCTAAATGTGATCTGTGGTGTGTCTGCTGTGTGTCGCTGTGGCATGGTGTCACCCCGCCGGCGTAGCGGCCGGCTCGGGTTGTGGTGCGGGCGAAATTTCGCGCATGGAAAGCCTCACAACCCCGTCAGTCTGAACTACCTGAGCTCCCGCTATACGAACCACCAACGCGCCGTCGGCATCGTTTACTAACGACACCTTGACGCCCGCTTTAGACATCTCGCGTAGCGCGGTGCGCAACATGGCCAACGTGTCATTTGCCGTAAATGCGAACTCGCGCCGCAGCCTTTTGGGTGCGCTGGCGCTCCGAGTTTTCGTGGGCGTATTCGAGTCTTGCGTCGCCGCCTTGGAGGCTGTCGATTGGCTCATATTGTGTCCATTCCCTCGCTCGTCCTGAATAACGCTCGAACCGCCATTGGCCGAGCACAAGATTAACCGTCACGCGCCAGTCGCCATCGTAGTCGTCGTAAATTGCACCAGAGATGACGTAATGCAGTGCATTCTCTTCCAATGCTGGGTTTTCTGACATTTCAGGCTCAATCGGTCCAAAACAATTGTCGTCGCCGGAAATCGGCCAGTGCGTCGATTTGGCGACGTGGTCGTCATCACACACGCTGCAAGCATCGACGCCGGCCGTTATGCCAAAGGGCGCTGATCGCCCTGCCCTGCCCCGGTGTCATCCGCATCTTTTGCAAGCTTCAGTGCGGGTCGAGCATCCGGCGCTGGGGGCTGCGCGATCTGCGGCAACGACCGGCGCAGCAGCTGGGTCGCGCTGTCATCAGCCTGCGCCGCGACCGAGTGTTGTGCGCGCATGAGGTCCAGCTGCGCCGCAACGCGCTGCGAGGCGATGAGGCTGGCCACCTTGGGCGCCTGTTCCTCCAACAGCCGGGCAGTCTCGGCACTGATGGCGGCCTGCGCGCGATCGTCAGCGCGACGCTGCACGTT
>JANMNW010000665.1:0-6470 GCA_031368515.1 Chloroflexota bacterium | reverse complement strand
GAGCGAGCCATTCGGCCGGCAGTCATCATCCGCAAAACAAATGGCTGCAATCGCACCCTGAAAGGCGCCAGGACGCATGAAGTGATCGTCAGTGTGTTGACGACGTGCCGCAAACAGAGTCGCAACTTTATCGCCTACGTCACCACTTTGCTGCGCTGCCCGCAGCCAGCCGTGCTGGACTTTGCGGTGGCCGGTGCGTCGCCATGATCGACTCGGCCGAAACTAGCGTTGTTTTTCAGAACGGCCATCAGTTCATCAGCAAATCGCTTGGGCTTGACCCGGTAAACAGATACCAATTGTGAGCAGGCGCGTGCCAGAGCCTTCGCGCCGGGTCTGAATGAACAACTCGCCAATGGCTTGAAAGAGGCTGAGCACAAGAGATACATAGTTCATTTCCTGGGCAGTTTGCAGCGCTATCTGATAGTGCTGCCCTGCCAATGTGAACAAGCCTTGTTTGCATGCCGCGTCGCCCAGGCTTTTCAATGACATTGCCAAGCCGCCGCGATCATTCAGGTTGCGGTACAAATCGTAACTGCGAGCATAGCGTTGTTGGGCCATTGCTGGATTGCCCGAAGCCATGGCAACCTCGCCCATGTTGATCAGCGCCACCGCCATCCCTTCCGCATCGTCAAACAGTTCGCGCAATTCGTATGATTCCTGGTAAAGCGCGCTCGCGTTTTGCAGGTTGCCTTGTGACATTTCGATGCTTCCCAGGGTATTCAGGCAGTAAGCGAGAAACCAGTTCATTCTGAATTGGCGGCACAGGTCAATGGCTTCCATAACGGCGGAACGCGCCTCGCCCATTCGGCCTTGCGCAAGTACTGCGTTGGCGATTGCCCAGAAGGCAACCGGCAAGTTGGATATTTGACCTTGTTCCTGACACAGATGGCGATCCTGCTGTGCCAGCAGCTCGGCCCGCACATTGTCCCCGCCAATGGCAGAGATAATGCTCAAAATAGCCAAGGGGCTATTGCCCCAGCCAGGACGCGGCGCAATGTCGAATTGCTGCTGCAAGGACAGGCATTTCCTGCAAGCTGTCTCGCACTCCTCGAGACGTCCAAGGCGAAGCGCCAGCCATGCCAGGTATGGCAAAACTTCGACGGCCGCCACGCGGGTTTCGGTGCGCTCAACCTCCTCAGCAATGCGTGAAGCGGCACTTTGCAGCGTATTGAAGCCTTCCAAGTAACTGCCCTCATACTGGGCAAGCCAGTAGAGTGGCGCTGCAGAGCGGCAGATGACTTCCAGATCGCAAGTTTCGACAGACCAGCGCCACGCCGTGCGCAAGTTATCCATCTCCATGCGGCACGCCTGCAGGGCCGTAAACTCAATTTCCCTTGTGTGCGGCCTGATTCGTTCACTCACAAAATTGGCGAAATAGCGGCCATGCTTTGCGTGGGTTTTTTGGTAATCGTCGGCCGATTCCGCCAGTCGTTCTCCGCCATACTGACGCAGCAGCTCGTGAACCTTGTATCGGCCGTTAGGGGCGCATTGCAGAAATGATTTGTCTACTAATGATGTCAGCTCTTCCAGCCCCGCTTCTGCCACCTGCGCCGCGGCTATCTTTGTGAAGCCGCCCCGAAAAACCGAAAGACGCTGGAAAACAGTCTGTTCCTGGGCATTCAGCATTTTCCAGCTGTGCTCAAAGGCTGCCTCCATACTTCGATGACGCGGCGGCGCGTTGCGCAACCGGCTGCTAAGGATTGCCAGTCCATTCTCCAGTTCGTGGGCAATTTCTGCGCACGACAGCGTCTTGGTCCACGCCGACGCCATCTCAATTGCCAGCGGCATCCCTTCGATGAGCCGGCATATGCGCGCCACATCGTGCAGGGCGCGTTCCAGAGCAAAGTCAGGTTGCACGCGCTGGGCACGCTCCACAAACAAATGCACGGCATCAAAGCACGCCAGCGCGTCGGGATTCTCTGCCTGATCGCTGGAAGGGAAGGCTATACCGTCAACCCTAAACTGCCACTCTTCGCTTAGGTTAAGCACTTCGCGAGACGTGACCAACAGTTGCACCTGCGGCGCAGACGTCAACAAAGTGGACAGCGTGGTGGCTCCATCAATGAGGTGTTCGAAGTTGTCCAGAATCAGCAGCAGATGTTTATTGGCAAGATAATTTTCCAATTGCTTGAGGGGCGGGGCACTGCCTGACAGTGCAACTGACAGCGCCTCGGCGATGGCAAAAGGCAAGTAGCTGGCATCTGCGACAGCCTGCAAATCCACAAAAACAACATTGTTAGCGCAGGCGTTTACGCGGGCGGCCGCCGCCTCAATCGCCAGCCGTGTTTTCCCTACGCCACCTGGTCCCACCAACGATAGCAGGCGGCATCGCGCATCTGACAGAAGCTGATCGATTTTGACCAGTTCTCCAGTGCGTCCTACGAACAGTGTATTGGGGTTGGGCAACTTGATTTGCCGTGCCATGTGCATGCCAGGTCGCGGCGCTGTCTGCATGACCGAGTTCAGCAAGCGAATGAGCTCGGACTCGTTGGGAGCCCTTTCTCGCAAGGGTGCATGCCCGGCTTCGATAAGCAGGGTGTTGGCTTCTCCTACGGTTTCCAACGTTCCTTGTTTGTTCAACCAGCCGATGATGGCCACGATGCGTTCGCGCGCCTGCACGCCATTCAGCCGCTCTCCTTTGCACATCTTGGCAATAATGGCCGGATCCTGCAATATGCCGGCGGCCAACTTCGCTTGACTGAGACCGTGTTTGCGGTGCAAATGTTGAGTGAGCAGATCGCCGAATACGTGCGCCATAACACCATCCCCTGAGCACCAGTGAACGCAACATGCCAATGAACTTGGCGGAAAGAGGTCTTGAGACGAGCTGAGCAAATATGCGATGCGGCGGGCAGGATACGCGTAGATCGCACTTTCAACCGATATTCTATACGCTTTCAATGGTTCAGTCGTATGCAGCCTTCGATGCGGCGTGACCCATGCTTCACATGCGGGCTAGCTATCAATCTTTCGGCTCCATGCATAATGTGCCCAAAGAGGTGCGCCGTGATTCAAAATGAAGTTCAGTCAATTGATGTTGCGCCATTTTTGCATGGTGATGCACGGGCGCGCCGGGCCTTGGCTGCGAGAATTGCGGAAGCGTGCCACGACATCGGCTTCTTAAGTATCACGGGCCATGGCGTGCCTGAGGCGTTGATCGCCGAAATGTCCGCCATTTCCCGACGTTTCTTTGACTTGCCCCTTGAAGAAAAACTTCGCGCGCCGATCAATCGCTTTGGGTCAGGCTATGTGCCGATCAAAGCCGAAGCGTTGGCCGCCAGCCTGGGCCAAAAGACGCCGGGCGACCTGAAGGAGTCTTTCAATGCCGGACGCGACTTCGACGCCAACCCGTGGCCGCCGGCGCTTCCGGAGCTGCGCGACATTTGGCAACACTATTTCACGCGCCTGATTGCGCTCGGAGCCGAAATCATGTGCATGTTTGCCCTGGGACTTGATTTGCCGGAACGGTTCTTTGATGACAAGATCAATCCGCCGCAATCGTTCCTGCGAGCGATCAACTATCCTGAACAGGCCGAAGCACCGCTGCCCGATCAATTGCGCGCTGGCGCGCACTCGGATTACGGAACGCTGACGATTCTGCTTTCGGAGAACAAGCCCGGTGGCCTGCAGGTGCGCACGCATTCCGGCGAGTGGGTGAATGTGATTGCGCCACCCGGCTCGTTCGTGGTCAACATCGGCGACATGATGCAGGTGTGGACCAACGACCGTTGGACATCGACGGTGCATCGCGTTGTCAATCCGCCCGGCGACGCCCGCGGCAGCCGCCGCCAATCGCTGGTGTTCTTTCACTCGCCCAACGAAAACGCGTTGATTCAGCCGCTGGAGACTTGCGTTAACGCCGCCAACCCAGCGCGCTATGCGCCGATCCTGGCCGGCGAGCACATGCGCGTGAAAAGCACCAAGGCCGGCACGCTGGCGAAGTAAGGGCTGGCAGGAACCCGATTCGGCGCGTAGCGCCGAATCGGGTTCCTGCTACGCAAGCACATTTACCGCATCGACCAATGCATTTTCGCCGCCGACATTGCCCGGAAATACCACGTAGGGCATGCCCGGAACGCGGCTCTCTTTTTCGCCACGCCAGACCGGCACGCCGGGCAGCAATTGGCCAAGCACCCAGGCTCGACGCATTTCCAGCGCTTTTGTCGCAAGATCGCTTGAGGTGATGCCGCCCTTGGCGATCACGTAGCGGGGCCGCACGCGCAGATCGCGCAACAACGTCACCAGCCCGCTGGACACGCGCGCGCCAATGGCCAGGCTGTCGCGCGCATCCACGCCAGACACCAGCTCGCGGCTTGTGTAAACCACAACATCCGCCCCCGCCCGCAGATGCGCCTCCACGGCGTTGCGCGCTCGCGCAACTTCCATTGCGTGCTGCTCATCATTGAGCAGCTGAGCCACATCGATTTCAACGGCGGCGATGCCGCTGGCCAGCAGCGCGTTGAGCTGCACGGTGGTCTTGGGCACATATGAGCCCACGATGATCAAGCCGGCCGAATCGCGCTTCAGCCCGAGCGCGCGCGCATCGAGGAGCGGTCGCGTGGGCAACCCGAGCCGCGCCTGCACAAACGACGCCGCCGACCGGCACAATAGCCGCTTGCCACGCGCCTCAGCTTGCGCCAGGCCGTCGGCGACGATGGCCATGTCGCTCAGGCTGGCGGCGTTGACGACGCACACGCGACCGCCTGCGAGTGTCGCCAGCTTTTCCGCGACGCGCGTCGCACCGCCCGCGCGACTGTCGCTCAGGCTGATCGATGCCACGTCACCCGCGCGCACGCGGCCGCGCGTTTTTTCTTCAACCCATTCGCGGAGGTTTGAATGCTGATAGCCAAATGCCGCGTCGCGCGCGAACGGCGTTTCAGCCGCCGGCACGAGCGCGTCGCCTTCGGCCACATAGTGCACATCGTTGATGGTGAAGCGCCCGCCTTCAAGAAAAAACGGCGCGATCAGCACGCCGTCGTGAGGGCCAAGCGCTTCGTCGAGCGCGTCAGTCTCGGCCGGATAGTGGCCACGCAGGGTCGAATCGCTGCGGCTGATCACCGAGATCTTGCGGCCGGCGGCCAATGCGGCGAGTTTGAGCCGCAGCGCGGCGTCGAGGGTGAGCGCGCGCGCTTCCGGGCCGGGCAGGCTGCGCGAGTTGGTCAGCACATAGAACGCCGGCGTGCCGGCGCGCAACTCGCGCAACAGTCCGTCGGCTGACCAATCGGTGAGAACCGGCAGGTCATACACCGTCTGCGTGCCGGTCGGGTCGTCGTCGAACACCACGATGCTGCGATCGGATGGCGCCGGCTTGAGGACGAGCGGCCGTTCGGGCGGCAGCGTTTTGAAAAGGTCGATCTTGTTGACGGATGGCATGCATTAGCCTTTTTTCCTGGCGGAGCGGCGCGGTTGCGCGGCTTTGAATCGTATCAACGCTGGGCGAGTCCAGGTGTTCGCCAGCGCCGCGATCCCGGCTTCCCAGGCGGCGATCAGATTGTCGTCGAAGTGGTCGAGGTCGCTATCGGCGACGCCGTTGTGGGCGTCGAGCCAGTTTGCCAGCCGCGCGGCGCCTTCCTCCCAGCGCACGGAGTAACGAAAGCCCAGATCGCGCCGCGCGGCGGAATTGTCGAACACGTTGTTGAACTGAAAATTGGTGCGCGTCCAGTGCGCGGCGTCGTCGAGCGTGTCGCCGGGCAGCAGGCCGGCCAGCACATCGGTGGGAATGTGCACCAGCTTCGGTTCGGGCGCGCCGATGGCGCGTGCGACGGTTTGGTGATGCTGATTCCACGTCAGGAATTCCTCGCCGGTGAGGTGATAGGCGCGGCCAATTGAAGCGGTGTTGCCGCAGGCGTAGACAAAACCACGCGCCACGTCGTCGGCGTGGCAGGAGCACCAGAGCGACTGTCCGTCGCCATGCACCACGATCGGTTTGCCTTTGCGCAAGCGATCGAGGTAGGTCGGGCGGCCGCGCAGCGAATCCAGAATCCCGGCGCCTTCGGCGTAGGTTGCAGCCGGGCGCAGGATGGTGAGGGCGATCTCACCGCGCGCATGCGCTGCCTCGAGGATTTCCTCGCAGCGCACTTTGTTACGGGCGTAGTCGTTCAGTCCGCCGAGCGGCGCATCCTCGCGGTAGGGCAGCGCGCCGAGCGGGTGCGGGTGGACATAAACGTCGACCGTGCTGCAGAAAATGAACTGGCGGCTGCGGCCGGCGCAGGCGCGGATGGCGGTGTCCGCGTCGGCCGGGGTGAAGCTGATCATGTCGACGATCACATCGAGCGGCCCGCCGGCCTTGGCGCGGTTCAGCACGTCGGCCAAGGCTTGGTCGTCGAGTATCGAAGCCGTCAGTTCGTCGGCCGCTTCGATCCCAGGCAACTCGCTATTGCGGGCCGCAAAGACACCGAGGACGGCATCGATGTTCCAGGTCCCGTCTTCGTTGCCGAGCGAGTCACGCGCGGCATCCAGCGCACTGTCCC
>JANMNW010000639.1:0-5361 GCA_031368515.1 Chloroflexota bacterium | reverse complement strand
GATGCAGATGCGATTGCCGACGCGCACGCTGATGTTGCCGCCAGCGACGTCGGTCAGTTTGCGTTCGAAGAGCATGCGGCCGAAATCGGCGATGGCTGCGCGGGTTTGAAATAGAACGTCGTCCGTGGGGGTGATGTCTTTAGAAAGCATGCGTAGGGAATGATAGCGCGGCCATCAGCGTCGCGCATCGCACATTATGTGAATCGCAGGCGCGTGTACCGCCGGAGGGTGGTGGCACCCTAGAATTACCCCGGGTTGTGATGTCCTCACGTCTTTTCGCCATCCTGGTTCTGTTTGCGGGCTTTGCGCTGCGCGCGCTGACGCTCGACGCGCAAAGCATCTGGTTTGATGAGGGCTGGTCTTGGCATCTGGCTCGCTTGCCGCTGGCCGACATGGCTGTCGTGACGGCGGGCGACCGCAGTCCGGTGCTTTACTATGGGCTCCTGCATGCCGTGCTGCGCATTGCTGGCGATAGCGCGTTTGTCATGCGTTTCGCATCGCTGTTTGCCGATGTCGCCACAATCGCATTGGTCATGGCACTGGCACGGCGCGCCGGGACCGGGCATAGTGCATCCTGGCTGTGGGCCGGTGTTGTCTATGCGCTGTGCCCGATCGCCCTCTGGTATGCGCAGGAGACGCGCATGTATGCGCAAGTCGCGGCGCTGTGCACAGCATCGACGCTGTTGCTGTGGCGCTGGTGCACTCGCCCCAGATTGCGCTTGCTGGCGGGTTCGGCCGTGTGCCTGGCGCTGGCCGTACACTCGCACTACTACGCGATCTTTTTGCTGCCGGCGCAGCTGGCGCTCGTCGCTTTGCTGGCGCGCCTGCCGTGGGTCGCCCTTCCGCGCTGGCTGGCCTCTGCGGCGCTGGTGCTTGCCAGTGTGGTGCCCTGGCTGCTGTTTGCGAGCGGCGGCTTTGCCTATGACGACGGCTTTGCGTTTCCGCTGAATGCCATCGATTTGCGGCTGGCCGAGTGGCTGCGCTGGCTTGCGGCTGGCAGCCTGCCGCGCGAGGCGCCAGCCTGGGCGTTTGCGCTGCTGGGCGCGGCGTTGAGCTACGGCCTGCTGCGCCCGCTGCTCTCCGGCCGGCGCCGTCAGGCGCTGGCGTTGCTGGCGGTTGCGCTTTTGCCAGTGCTGGCGGCGGTTGTGGCTGTGCGCATCGTCTATCCCTTTCGCTCGGTTTTTCATCCTCGCTATCTGATCTATGTGGTGCCTGCGCTGTGCGTGCTGGCCACAGCCGGCGCGGCGCGCGGACGCCTCGGCGCAATCGCTTGGCCCGGGCTCTCCGCCCTGGCGATGCTGGGCGCCTGGCTGCCCGCGCTATCCGGCTATTTCAACGAGCCGTCACAGCAACGCGACAACGTGCGCGATGCCACGCGGCACGTTGTCGAAGCGCTGCAACTCGGCGATGCGGTGGTGATGACGCGTGACAACTACGCCATCCGCTACTATTTTCCGGCCACTGCGCGTGCGGCGCTGATCGCCGCTCCGGAAGGCCTGCATGGGTTGCTGAACAGCGACCAGGTTGTGCTGGATGCGCTTAATCCATTGCAGCCCAGGCGCGTGCGGTTGATGCTGTGGCAGGATCTAATAGTCGATCCGCAGCGCCAGTTGGAGACCACCTTGTGGGCCAATGGCCGACAGCTTGGCGAATTCGACTTTGGCCAGATTCGGCTGCCGCTGTATCAAATCGACCGTCTCCCGATGCAATCCGTGCCGTTGCGCCCGGTCGATGCGCGCCTTACTGGAAATGGCGACGCCTTCACATTGCGCGCAGCCTGGTCGTCCGACCGCGCCAGCGCAGGCGACTGGTTCTATGCCGTGCTTTCATGGCGGGCGGAGCACAAGGCGGCACGCGATTACAAAGCATTTGTGCACGTGCTGGACGCCAGCGGCGCCTTGGTCTTTCAACAAGACAAAGTTACACTGAACGAGCTTCTGCCCACCCGCACCTGGACGCCCGGCGCCGCTCTGCGCGACGCCTACTCCATGGTCGTGCCGGCAGATTTGCCGGCCGGGCGCTACCGGGTGCTCGCCGGGTTGTACGATCCAGCGACCGGTATGCGCTTGCGCGTGACAAACGCCGGCGGTGATGAGGGGGGCGACACGGTTTGGCTGGGCGATGTGGAAGTCGTCCGGCCTTAGCGATAAGACATTCACATGCTGCGCGCACTGATTTCATGGCTCCGCATCACGGTTTGGTTGATTCTGGCCGCGATTTTCGCCGCAAGCCTGCCGCTGGCTACTGCCGCACACGCGCTGCCGGCCAGACAGGGCGCCGCGCAAGCGGACAAGATCGACGCGCTTGCCAAGATCAATCTGCTGCGCGCCCAAAATGGCGTGCCGCCGTTGTTCTACAACCCTGCCCTCGATCAAGCAGCCCAGCGCCATTGCGACGACATGGCCGGCAAAGGCTTTGTCGACTCCATCGGTTCGGACGGCACTTCGGGCCGCCAGCGCATCGAAGCGGCTGGCTACCCGGGCTGGGGCGGCGGCGCGCGGCCATGGTCGGAAAGTGTCTACGCCGGGCAGCTCAGTTTTGATGATGCGCTGAACTTTCTTGTCAGCGACGAAGGTCAACGGCGTCCGCTGCTTAGTTCGCGATTTCGAGAAGTGGGCATCGGCATCGCCAGCGATGGCGTGCGCACGTATTGGACGATCACCTATGCCTCTCAACCCAATGTGCTGCCGGTGACGCTGAACGATGGCGCGACCGTGACGACCGATCCGCAAGTGAGCGTGTTGCTCATCCAGGAAGAAGCGGTGCCGGCCGGCGGCGGGCAGTTTGTCGGCACGGTGGTCGATGTGCGCCTCAGCGACAAGCCCGATTTCGCAAAAGCCGAGTGGCAGCGCTGGGAACGCCTGTTGCCGTTTACGTTCGACAAAAAAGCCGGCGTGAAAACGCTGTATGTCGAACTGCGCGACGCCGCCAGGCGCGTCACCCGGTCAACGGCGCAGATCACGCTCGACCCCAAAGCCAAGGTGACCGTCCAGCCGCGCGGACCGGGCGCGGTGGAGACGCTGGCCATTCCCACCGAACCTCCACAGCCGACCGAGACGCCTGTGCCGACGGTGGCGCTCATCGATGCCGGCCGCGTCGCCGGACGCGCGCCGACTTCGACCGCGGTCCAGGTCAACCGGCTGGTGATTGCCGAATCGCCCACACCCGCGCTGGTGCTGGCGACGGTTGTAACGCCATCGCCAATCACGCCGACCCCGCAGGTTGTGGCGCAAATCGTGTCGCAGCCGGGCGCTGGCCGGCAGAGCAGCGTGATTTCAGGCGACGACATACCTGCGCCGCGCGCGCGCAGCCTGTTCACGCCGCGCGATCAGAGCGCCCTGCCGGAATGGGTGTTGCCGGCATTTGTAGCGCTACAGGCATTGGCGCTGGGGGCGGGGCTGGTATGGATTCTGCGCCGCCGCTCCTAGCCGCGGTGCGCTGCTTCTATAATCCAGATGCGATGGCACTTCTCGATCCGCGCAGTTTTGAAGCCACCAGCTCAAGCGAGGAGCAAACGATGCGCCTGGGCGCGCGCTTGGGCGCGGTGCTGCCTGAACGCGCGGTGATCGCGCTAAAAGGCGGCTTGGGCGCCGGCAAAACAGCGTTTGCGCGCGGCGTGGGGGAAGGCTGGGGCGCGCAGACGTCGCTGCGCAGCCCGACCTTTACGCTGATTCAAAAATACACGCGCGCGGCCGATGCCGCCGTGCTGTATCACGTCGATCTGTATCGCGTTGAAGCGCTCAATCAGATCAATGGCATCGGGCTGCGCGAGCTGATCGAAGAAGAACCTGCGGTGTTTTTGATCGAGTGGCCGGAGCATGCAGACACGTTGATTCCGCCCGAAGCCATGCAGGTGGCCATTCGCTTCATCAGCGAAACCAAGCGGCAGATATTGTTCTCGACAAAAAGCGAAGAGACCTGGAAAAACATGATTGCATTTCGCAAGGTGGCGTTTGGCATATGAGCGTCGCGACCGGTCAAACCGCGCTGCCGCTGAGCACGTCCGAGCTATTGCTGGCCATCGACACCTGCACGCGCCGCTCCAGCATCGCACTGCGCGATCGCTCGGTCCTGCGCGCGGAAATGACGTGGGAGTGCGAACGCCAGGAGACGGCGATGGTCGCCGACAAAGTGCGTGAGCTGTTGCGCAGCTCGCGGCTGGAGGCGGCTGCGCTCGGCGCGGTGGCCGTTGCGGTTGGCCCCGGTTCGTTTACCGGCGTGCGCTGCGGCCTGGCGATCGCCAAGGGCATCGCTGTGGCCCTGGAGATTCCGATCATCGGCGTCAATGCCTTTGACGTGATCGCCTACGCGCAGCCGCAGTTCAAGCAGCCGATTTGGGCGGTGTTGGAAGCTGGCCGTGCCCGGCTGGCGGTGTGTCCGTATGATGTCA
This sequence comes from Chloroflexota bacterium, assembly GCA_031368515.1. Lineage (GTDB taxonomy): Bacteria > Chloroflexota > Anaerolineae > J036 > Brachytrichaceae > CANJQH01. Next base: position 971 of record JANMNW010000639.1, on the reverse strand, counting down.
TGGGCTCGCAAATGCTAACCGGCGAATGGCGCATCCAGACCTGGCAGGAGCTGCGCGATGGCATTTACGAGCCGACCTGGGTGTGCGGCGATTTGCCTGCTGAGCTGATCCGGCTGATGGAAGGCAACAGCAACGCCCGGATTGCGCCCGCGCCGCTTAATTTGCGGCGCGCCGGCTATCTGGCGGAGATTGCGTATCGGCGCTGGCAAAAAGGCGATGTGGATGACGCGATGACGTTAACTGCGATCTATCCGCCCGACCCAGCCCCGCGCGAGTGACATGGAGGCTGGCGCAAGCACCGTCGTTGAACCCATGACGCTGGACGACCTGAGCGCGGTCATGGCCATCGATCAAGCCTCTTTTCCGCGGCCGTGGCCGGAGACCTCCTGGCGCTATGAAATCGAGCGCAACCCGCGCGCGCGCAACTTTGTGGCGCGCACGACCCTGCCGACGGCTGCGCGTCTTGGCTGGTTGCGGCGCGTGCTGCGGATGACGCGCGCGCCTGCCGCAGCATCCAGCCGGGTGGTTACCGGCATCGCCTGCATGTGGGTGGTGCTGGACGAGGCGCATCTGGCCACCATTGCGGCGCATCCTGAGTATCGCGGCCGCAAGATCGGCGAGCGCGTGCTGGCTCATTGTGTGGCCGAAGCGCGTCAGGACAACTGTGCGACGATGCTGCTGGAAGTGCGTGTGAGCAATATCGTGGCGCAAACGCTCTATCGCAAGTATGGATTTGTGGTCACTGGCGAGCGCAAGCGCTATTACTCGGACAACCAGGAAGACGCATTTCTGATGAATATCCTGGATCTGCAGTCGGCACGCTATGCCGCTCAGCTGGCTGCGCTGCAAGCTGCGCTAGGTTGACGCCGCCATCGCCGACCTGACAGGTAAGGAAACTCTCAAATTTGGCGCCGCCGAATACAATCAATAGTCATGCCAGACACGAAAGAAGAACTTCAAAAGGTTGCGGC
>JANMNW010000587.1:0-2637 GCA_031368515.1 Chloroflexota bacterium | reverse complement strand
GTTGAAAATTCGCGCTGATATAGGGCACGGTGGTGCCGGGATCGGGGCCCAAGACATACAGCCCTTCAGCAGCGCTGAACAGGTCTTTTGTGGCGATGATGATCGAAGCAACCGGCAGCCCGGCATAGCGCGTCAATGCATCCGGGCTTACGAAGTACGCCTGCGACTCAACTGTGCTTGAGATGCCGGCGGAAAACTGGCGCGCTCGGACAATGGTGCCTTTGTAAACATTGCCGACCGGCGGAAGCCACGGCACGATGCCGTTGGCCGTCTGGGTGCCGGTGGTGCGGATGTTGGCAAACTGAATCGGCTCACTGCTGCGATCGGCAATCTGCAACGGCGCGCTATACAGCGGCGATGTGGCTGAAGGATCGCTGCCGTCGAGGGTGTAGTGGATCTCAGCGCCGGGCAATGTGGCAGAGAGCGCCAGTGTTAGGGTTGTTACATAGAACCCGCCGGGCAGCAAAAAGGCCGGCGGGCTGACGAACACCGAAGAACCCGAGTTGTTGGTCTGGCCAGGCGTGCTTGTGGAGAACGTCTGAAACGTGGCGGAGCCATCGGGCTTGCGTCCAAACGAAACGTTGGGGGTGAGCGCCGTTGCCGGCACTTGATCGACCGTAAAGCCATCCGGGCGGGTCAATACGAGCGGTTCGCCGGCGCTGCTGATCTTCCAATTCAAGTGCAGCGGGAGCGACAGCCTGTTCTTGTCAGAAGCAAAAACGACTAGGTAGCTGTCGGGATTCAAGGTCACGCTAGGGAAGCGCCATTTGAAGGGCAGGGCGACGTCGTCGGACAAGCCATACTGATCAAGATCGATCGCCGCATCGCCGCCGTTGTAAATTTCAATCCAGTCCTGGAATTCGCCGTCTTCGTCCGGAAAGACAGTGGTGTTCGACGCCATGAATTCGTTAATCGTCAGCACGGCCGCCGCCTGGCTGAATGGCTGCCCGGCAGCACGGACGGGCGCGTGACTCGCGACAAAGGAGCTTGCAGCCAAAAACGTCACACAGATGACGCGAGACAGGTGTAATTTAAGCATGTGAGTTTTGGAGAAACGCTCCGGGCCACTGCGACAGTGTGCGGGTCAGCGAGAGCTGGGCGCGTTGAGAGTACGCAATTGCGCGTTGGCGTTTGTCGCGCGACGGGTTGTCCAACGGCGGCAAGATGCCAAAGTTGGCCTTCATCGGCTGAAAGTGTTTGGGCTCGGCATGCGTCACATAGTGGCACAGAGCGCCAAGCATGGTGTCGGCGGGAAGCGTGATCAACGGCTCATTGTGCAGCGCGCGCACTGCGTTGACGCCCGCCAGCAATCCGGTTGCGGCGTTGCCGACATAGCCTTCCACACCCACAATTTGCCCGGCAAAAAACAGAGGCGCGCTGCGCGCCGCGCGCGATTGCATCGTCGCGTTCAGCAGGGTGGGCGAGTTGATGAACGTATTGCGATGCATTTGGCCGAGCCGCTCAAACTCGGCGTTTCCCAAGCCCGGGATGGTGCGCAGCACGCGCTCCTGTTCTTGAAACTTCAAATTGGTCTGAAAGCCGACCAGGTTGTAAAGCGTGCCGGCCACGTTGTCCTGGCGCAATTGCACCAGCGCATATGGCCGTTTGCCGGTGCGCGGATCGCGGATGCCGACCGGCCGCATCGGGCCGTAGGCGAGCGCATCGCGGCCGCGCCGCGCCATCACTTCGACCGGCAGACAGCCTTCGAAATAGTTCTCTTTTTCGAATTCGCGCAGCGTCGCCGTTTCGGCCGAAAGCAGCGCATCGACAAAAGCGTAGTACTCACTTTTGGACATCGGGCAGTTGATGTAGTCGCCGTCAGGCGCGGAAGGCGCTGCACGTTCAGCACGTTCAGCACGTTCACCACTCTCCGCACTATCAGCGCCTTCGGCGCCTGACCCCACCGGGCTATGCTTGCCGTAGCGCGAAGCGCGGAAAGCGAGTGAGAAATCGATCGATTCAAAAGTGACGATGGGCGCGATGGCGTCCCAAAAATACAGATATTCGCTTCCGCTGAGCCGGGAGATATCCGCCGCCAGCGCATCGGAGGTGAGCGGGCCGGAGGCGATGATGGCTGGGCCATCCGGAATCTGCGTGGCTTCTTCACGCACGATTTCGATCAGGGGATGCGCTTCGAGCCGCGCTGTGACGGTGCGCGCAAAGACATCCCGGTCGACCGCAAGCGCGGCGCCGGCCGGCACGGTTGCCACGCTGGCGCACTCGATCATCAGCGATCCAAGAGAGCGCATTTCGTGTTTGAGCAGCCCCGGCGCCTTGGTGACGTCGTCCGCTCCGAACGAATTGCTGCATACCAGTTCGGCAAGGTTTCCGCTGGTGTGCGCGGGCGTCATTTTGCGCGGACGCATTTCAAACAGCCGCACGCGCACGCCGCGCTGCGCGATTTGCCAGGCGGCTTCGGTGCCGGCCAGGCCTCCGCCGATGACGGTGATGCTTTCGGTGCCAGTGCTCATGACAGCTGACCATTGTAACGAGCCGGGGTGATTATGATGCGCGTGATATCTTTCGCCACTCAAACTCTTATTAACCATGTTGAACGTATCGCACCGATGGTTCTCCATCATCTTCGCCGCAGCGCTTGTGGCCTGCGGCCCCGGCACGCCGCCGCCGGTCACAATT
>JANMNW010000062.1:0-5812 GCA_031368515.1 Chloroflexota bacterium | reverse complement strand
GTTTTTTCACCGGGCGCGCCAACGCCACGTCCAACACCTGCTCCACGCGCTCGACCAACACAAATTTCAACGCCTTGCGCACTTCCTTGGGCAAATCGTCGAGATCCGGTTCGTTGCGGCGCGGGAGAATGATCGTCTTCAAACCGGCGCGATGCGCGGCCAGCACCTTTTCTTTGATTCCGCCCACAGGCAACACTGAACCGCGCAACGTGATCTCGCCGGTCATCGCCACATCCGAACGCACTTTGCGTCCGGTCAGCAGCGAGGTGATGGCGGTGGCCATGGTCACGCCCGCGCTTGGGCCGTCTTTCGGCTGCGCGCCGGCGGGCACATGCAGATGGATGTCGCTTTTGTCGAAAATCTCTGCGTCCAGCTTCAGCTCGGTCGCATGGCTGCGAATGTAAGACAGCGCCGCTTGAGCGCTTTCGCGCATCACATCGCCAAGCTGACCCGTCAGTTGAAAGCCCTTGGCACCGGGCATGCGCGTGGCCTCGATAAACAGAATGTCGCCGCCGACCGGCGTCCAGCTCAGCCCGGTGGCCACACCCGCAATCTCGGTGCGTTCCGCCACCTCGCTGTAGAACTTGGCCTTGCCACGCAGCTCGGAAAGCTGCTTGTCTTCCACGCGATACGGGAATTTGACTGCGCCTTCCTGCATGCGCGTGACAAGCTTGCGGCAGATGCTGCCAATTTCGCGTTCCAGGTTGCGCACGCCGGCTTCACGCGTGTAATCGCGCATCAGTTTCAGAATAGCGCTGTCGGCAAATGTCACTTCGCCATCGCGCAAGCCATTTTCTTTCAGCTGGCGCGGCACCAGATAGCCTTTGGAAATGGCGAGTTTCTCCTGCTCGGTGTAGCCGCTCAGCTGCAGAATTTCCATGCGATCGCGCAACGGGCCGGGAATGGTCTCCAGCGAGTTGGCGGTGCAGATGAAGATCGCCTGCGATAGATCGAACGGCACATCCAGATAGTGGTCGCGAAAGGAGCGGTTCTGCTCCGGATCCAGCACTTCCAACAACGCCGACGACGGATCGCCGCGATAGTCCGCGCCGAGCTTGTCAACTTCATCGAGCATGAAAATCGGGTTGCGGCTCTCGGCGCGGCGCATGCTTTGCACCACGCGGCCGGGCATCGAGCCGATATAGGTGCGGCGAAAGCCGCGAATCTCGGCTTCGTCGCGCACGCCGCCGACGGCCATGCGGATGAACTTGCGGCCCATCGCCCGCGCAATACTCGCGCCCAGCGAAGTCTTTCCCACGCCGGGAGGCCCGGCAAAACACAGGATCACGCCTTCGCGCTCCGGCCGGATCAGATCCGACGACTCCTGCTTGCTGTCGGCAGCCGCCTGCGCTGCCTTGCCTTTCTTGGTGGTGGGCTTTGGCGCGCTGGCGCCGTTGGCCGCCGCTTCTTCGGCGATGCGCGCGCGGTCGGTCGCCAACTCCAGCCGTCGCTTGCGCACGGCCAAAAACTCGAGAATTCGCTCCTTGATGTCTTCGAGGCCGTAGTGATCCTCGTCGAGCACATTGCGCGCGTGCTTGATGTCGAGCTTGTCCGGCGTGGTTTTGCTCCATGGCAGCGAGGTCATCCAGTCCAAATACGTGCGAATCACGCCGTATTCGGCTGCCTGCGTCGGAAGCTTTGACAGCCGGTCGAGCTCGCGCTCGGCCTCGCGCTGCGCCTCTTCGTTCATGCCGCTGGCCTCGATCTTTTCGCGAAAGGTGTTGATCTCAATCTGCTGCTCGTCGGCCTCGCCCAGCTCCTTTTGAATGGCCTTGATCTGCTCGCGCAAGTAATACTCGCGCTGCATCTTTTCCATCTCGCTGCGCGCCTGCGTCTGGATTTTTTGCCCAAGCTGCAGCACTTCCAGCTCTTTGTTAAGCAGCTGCAGCATGAACAGCATCTTGTTCGGCAGCCCATCCATCTCAAGCAGCTGCTGCGCGTCGTTCATGTCCATGCGCATGTAGGTGGCGGCGGCATAGGTCAGCTGGCGCGGGTCGTCGATGTTCTGGATCATCTGCGCCAGCTCGTCAGGCATGTCCTGGCGCAGCTCTGAAATCTTGGCAAAGATCTCCTTGACGTTGCGCCGCATCGCCTCGATCTCGATCGACATTTCCCACGGCTCGGGTGACGGCTCGATGCGCGCGGTGATATACGGCTCGGTGCCCAGAATCTCGACCACGCGAAAGCGCTCATTGCCTTGAACGATCATGTTGAGCACGCCGTCCGGGCCTTTGAAATGCCGCACGATGGTGCCAACCGTGCCGGTCCGGTAAATGTCGTCCGGCGTGGGCTCTTCCTTGTCCGCCACTTTGCTGGCGATCAAGCCGATTTGCACCTTGCTCGAGACCGCATCGTCGATCAGGCGCAATGAGCGCGGCTGCGCCACGCGCAGCGGCAATGCCGCCATGGGGTAGACAAGCATGCCGCGCAACGGCATCAACGCCACAACTTTTGGCATTTCGGCCTGTTCCGCGGCGCCGTCCCGCTGGGTATTTTGGGCGTCCGCCGCATCGCTGAGGGCATCGGTGAGCGCGCTGTAGAGATCGTCGGGGTTATCTTGCATGATATGAAGTCGAACGCGTGCAACGTTTATTGAGGCGCCTAGTATCCCACCGCAGCATGCGGCCATGCGGTGGAAGATGCACCATAGCGCGGCCGTGTTGGCGCTGCGTTAGAGCAACTCGGTCAACACCTTGGCCAGCGCCTTCGGGTCGTGGCGAATCGAATCCTGCTTCTGCCAAAGATCCCGCTTCTCGCGCGTTTCTTCGGCCACGTCGCGCACAATCACATTGACGCCCAGTTTTTCGATTTTCCTGACTTCGGTGGCGGTGGGCAGCAGCACTTTGACGCCGTCGGCGGCATACAACCGTTCGGCGTGCGCGCTGGGGCGACGCGAATTCAGCAACACATGATCGACATGGCCGTGCAGATAGTGCGTCACCTGTTTGACGTGCTCAAGCAGCGAGAAGCCGTCGGTCTGCCCCGGCTGCGTGGTGTTGTTGCAAATGTAAACCACCTTGGCCTTCGAGGCTTTGACTGCATCGCGAATGCCTTCAAACGCCAGGCAGGCGATCGTGGTGGTGAAGAGGCTGCCGGGTCCAATCGTGACCATATCCGCGGCAAGAATCGCATCGACGCAGGGCTCGTAGGCGACGGCATCGGGGTCTTGCACAAACACGCGCTTGATCGCCGGCTTGTTCAGCGCGCGAACGTTAAACTCCTGCTCGACGATGGTACCATCCGCCAGCTCGGCGCAGATATGGGTGCTGTGCGTGGTCACGGGCAGAATGCTAGCTTTGACGCCCAGCGCATTGGCCATCAGCTCGACCGCTTTGCCAAAGCTGCCGGTCATTTGGGCGATGGCGGCCAGCATCAGGTTGCCAAACGCCACGCCGTCGAGCGGCTCATAACTGGGCACGCTCAAGCGATGCTGGATCAGCTCGGAAAGAAATGGATCGCCTTGCGCCAGCGTGCCGATGGCATTGCGAATGTCGCCCGGCGCCGGGATGTTAGCCAGATTGCGCACCTTTCCGGTGCTGCGGCCTGTGTCGGTGACGGCGATGATGCCGGTGAGGTTGGCGTTGGCGTGCTTGCTCATGCCTAGCAGCACCTGCACCGCGCCGCATCCTCCGCCGATGGCGACGATGTTGAGCTTTGGTTTGCGCATGGGCAGATCATAATTCGTGGCAGGCAGGGTCTTGCGTCTTTGGGAAAGGCTTGGCCGGGCACAGCTTATCTCGATAGCACGCTACCGCCCATATAGAATTGCCGCATGTCCGTCACATCGATCAACTCCCTCGCGCAACACGTCGGCGAGACGGTCTCGCTGCAAGGCTGGCTGTATGACAAAACCCACAAAGGCAAGCTGATTTTTATGCAGGTGCGCGATGGCACCGGACGCTGCCAATGCGTGTTGTTCAAGGGCGATTTTGACGAGGCCGCGTTTGAAGCGCTCAAGTCGCTGCCGCAGGAGTCGTCGATCGTGGTGACGGGTGAAGTCAAAGCTGATGCGCGCGCGCCGGGCGTGCCTGGCGGCTTCGAACTCGGCGTCAAGTCCGTCGAAGTAGTGCAAAAAGCCGACGAATATCCGATCACTCCCAAAGAGCATGGGGTGGAGTTCCTGATGGATCAGCGCCACTTGTGGATTCGCTCATCGCGGCAGTGGGCGTTGTTGCGCGTGCGCGCCACGATCATGCGCGCGATCCGCGGCTGGCTGGATGGCCACGGCTTTCTTGAAATGAGCACGCCGATCCTGACGCCGTCGGCGGCCGAAGGCACCTCAAATCTGTTCGAAGTCGAGTATTTTGACGAGAAGGCGTATCTGGCCCAAACCGGCCAGCTCTACAACGAGGCCAATATCTTTGCGTTCGGCAAAGTCTATTGCTTCGGCCCGACATTTCGCGCCGAGAAGAGCAAGACGCGCCGGCATTTGACCGAGTTCTGGATGGTCGAGCCCGAGATTGCCTATTGCGATTTGAACCAGCTGCTGGAAATCGAGGAGCAATTTGTCAGCCTCATCGTGCAGAGCGTGCTGAGCGAAAACGCGGCGGAGTTGAAGGTGCTCGAGCGCGACGTGAGCAAGCTGCAGTACATCGCGCCGCCCTTCCCGCGCATCGGCTATGACGACGCGGTGCTCAAGCTGCAAGAGATCCAGGCCGATCTGCGCACTGGCAAGCCCGTGTTGCGCCACGATGGCGAGCCGTTGCGCGGTATTGACGACCCGGCGCTGCTCGACATCACCTGGGGCATGGACTTCGGCAGCCCCCATGAGACGGCGCTGACGCAGCTGTATGCAAAGCCGGTGTTTGTGGTCGGCTTCCCGACCGCGATCAAAGCGTTTTACATGGAGCCGTATCCCGAGCGGCCGGAGGCCTGCATGAGCGCCGATTTGCTCGCGCCCGAAGGCTACGGCGAGATCATCGGCGGCAGCCAGCGCATCTACAACCACGATGTGCTGTTGGAGCGCATCAAAGAGCACAACCTGCCGTTGGAGAACTACAAGTGGTATCTCGATCTGCGCCGCTTTGGCTCGGTGCCGCACTCCGGCTTCGGCCTGGGCGTCGAGCGCACCGTGGCCTGGATTGCCGGGCTCGAGCACATCCGCGAAGCCAGCCCGTATCCGAGAATGTTGAATCGGATTTACCCATGAGTAGGCTGGTGGCAGGTCCGAGTACGATTCTTGCGTCCAGCTCCCTATCCTGCCCAGCGTCGACCACGCGCGCAGTGAAGCCCAAACGGCGCAGGATGTAGCGCTTCTCTTCAAAGTCGGCAGTTTCGACAATCTCGCGCAGAGCTTCCGCTGTGTCAAGCACGCTGGTGCGCTGTGCCACGGTGAACTCCGCCTGCCCAATCTCATCCTCAACGGCGGCCACGTCGGCCACCATGGCGGCGCGAGCCTCGGCAGCCTGGTGTACCTGGGCTTGTAGCGCATCGGCAATGGCTCGATCGTGCTCATCGCCGAATGCAGCCATAAGCCTGCCGATGCGCGCGTCAGCCTTGGCGATGTCGGCATTCAGCCTGGCCAGCTGCCGGCGCTTCGGCTTCAGCGCATCGCCAGAACGGTTCGACATCGCCTCCAGCGTCTCGCTCAGGTGGTTGCGATCAAGCACGATACCGCGAATCCAATTCCATACGCGCTCATCAGCGGTTTTCAGCCTAACGCTTCGCGTCTTGCACGTGCTCAGGAATCGCGCACGCCGTGCCTTTGCGCACACATAGTAAGACATATAGCCGGATTGATGGCCACACATTGCGCCTGCAGATGTACAGCGCAGATAGCCGGTTAGCAGGTAGTCGCGAATACGGTTCGTGC
>JANMNW010000576.1:0-4953 GCA_031368515.1 Chloroflexota bacterium | reverse complement strand
GGCCGATCCGCTGGTGGGATGCAGCAGCCCGGAAAGCATTTTGAGCGTGGTGGTTTTGCCCGCGCCATTGGGCCCGAGAAAGCCCACGATTTCACCGGCGCCGATGCGGAAATTCACGTTCTGAACGGCTTTGACGTCCTTGAACTTGCGCTTGAACAGGCTGCGCACGGACGCCGAAAAACCTGCCTCGCGGTCGGAGACCTGATAGGTCTTGCTGAGGTTTTCGACGACAATAGGATCGCTGGCATGGCCATTCGAAGACATGCGATGATTATCCACTGCGCAGCGTTTGCGCATAGGCACAATCGACATGCAACTATCCATCGACTGCGGACTTAGCAATGTCAAGCTGGCATATGCAATGGTGCGGGGCAATGTCACTGGAACGGCGACCTACCCGTCGCGCGGGCCGGTCGACGCCGAGCACTTGCGCGCAATTCTGGCGGCCAACCATCAGCAGCCGGCAGATTTTGCGCGCATCGTGGTTACTGGAGGCCAGTCGGCACAGTTGCCCGACCAGCTCGATGGCGTGGCGTTGACAAAGGTCGGCGAAATCGAAGCGGCTGGCCGGGGTGGCCTGGCGTTGGTGCGCGAGGAGTTGCTGCGCCAGGCGCCGCGCTCGGCGCTGGTCGTCAGCTGCGGCTCAGGCACCGCCATGATCGCCGCGCGCCGAACCGAGGTGCGCCACAGCACCGGCTCGGCGGTGGGTGGCGGCACATTGGCTGGGCTGGGACGCTTGCTGCTCGGAACTTCCAATGTCTTCGAAATCGATGTGCTGGCCCAACGCGGCGATCCATCAAAGCTTGATCTGACCTTGCTCGACGCGACGGGAGGCTCGTTTGCGGCGCTGCCCGCCGATACAACGGCGGTGAATTTTGGCAAGCTGGCCGATGCCGAGCGAAGTGCCGAATACAGCCGTGAGGATCTGGCCGCGGCGCTTGTCACCCTGGTTGCCCAAACGATTGCGATGGTTGCGATCAACGCGGCCAAGGCCGAGCGGCTGAATGCGATCGTGTTGGTCGGCTTTTTGCCGTCTTTGCCGTCGATGGCGCTGCAACTGAATCGGGTGGCCAGCTGGTTTGGCGCGTGGATGGTGCTACCAGCACGCGGAGGATTCGCCACGGCGATCGGGGCACTGATCGCGGCCAATCGAGAACGCTGACGAATACGAACACAATTTCGTATTCGTTACCCGCCCAGATTCGCAATAAAGAAATACCCTCCCCGCGACTGCCCGATACCAAAACCCACTTCGCTGTAATTGGGCGACATGATGTTCTTCCGATGCGGACCCTCTGGGGGCTCTTCTGTAAACCACATCTCAAATGCGCGTTCTGGCGTGCGACCCCAGGCCCAGTTTTCACCGGTGTAGCGACCGGCAAAGCCGGCGCGCAAGATGCGATCGCGCGGGCGCGAGCCATCCTGCCCGATATGGCTCCCGACGCCACTGGCGGCGCACTCATCCGCGTGCGCTTGCGCCGACGCTTGGAGCTGCGCGGACGCGCGCAGCGGCGGCAGACCCGCAGCCACACGTTCACGGTTGTACAGCGCAAGCAGCGCCGCGCGCATGCCTTCTGCTCCATCCGGAGGCGCGATCACGGCCGCCATGCTGCTGGAATCACCCTGTGTGACAGGCCCGTTGATCGGCGCGGGGGTGGCCAGCGGCGCCAAGGGAATCGGTGATTGGGTTGGGATGCGCAGCGCCTCGGCAACTTCCACCGGCTGAAGCGCTGGAGGACCGACCGTCGGCAACGGTGCTTGCGGCGCGGCTGTGGGCTCTTCAAGTTGAGCCACTGCTTCGTCCGGCTGCGCTTCGGCGGCTCGCTTGGGCGTTTTCACTGGGATGATTAGCGCTTGCCCGATTAGTACCCGCGAGGCATCGCTGATGCCGTTGACGCGCAACAGGTCATTGACAGAGACGCCAAAGCGCGCGGCAATCACGCTGGAGCTGTCGCCGGCTTTGACGATGTAGATGAACCAATACACTCCCTCGTCTTCGGCCAGCCGGCCGTTGGGGATTGACAACTTTTGTCCCAGTCGTACCGATTGCGAATCGCCCAGGTTGTTGACGCGCTGCAACGCCGCCATCGAGGTGTTGAAGCGCGCGGCCAGGGTCGACAGCGTATCGCCCGCCTGCACGGTGTACTCCTTGCCCGGCGCCAGGGTTGGCAGCGCCGGCGCCGTAGTCGTGTCGGTTGGCGCTGGCGGCAAGGTCGCTTGCGCCGGGCCGACGGGTGTGGCCGACGGTGGAGCGGTGGGGGCCGATTCCGGCGTGGCGGTGCGAATCAACGCGGCCGTGGGAATTGCGGCAAGCGCCGTGGCGATGCGCGACTCTTCAGCATCTGGGCCGGGTGTGCCTGTCGCATCGCTGGTGCAGGCTGCCAGCGTGGCGGCGCACAGCACACCTATCGCCCTTGCGAAATGGATTCGGCGGAAAGGCGCTGTATTCATTTCTGATTGGATTTTAGAAGCGCTAAATGAGAGCGGCCGGCCCAGGCTGCAAACCCGAGCCGTGTGGCCGTAGCGGTGGCACGTGGTCGTGGCCGTGGTCGTGGCCGTGGCAGGTGGAAGGTAGCCCTTGCTCGGTTTCATGGGTCGGCAACGGCCACTACTACGCGCCACGGCCACTACTACGCGCCACTGCTTCGGCAACGCGCCACCTTCCAAGTCTGCGCCACGATTGGGCAATGACGAGCGGTATCATCAAACTCGAATGGCCGGAGACGATGTCATCGCAACCCTTCGCGGCGATCGCGATTTTATGCGCGATGTTGCGGAATGGCAGCGCGCGCCTGCGCGGGCGGCGCGCTATGCGACGTTTCCAGCCGGGCTGAGCGCACAGATCGCATCGGTTTTGCGTCTGCGCGGCATTGACCGGTTGTACACCCATCAAGCGCAGTCGATCGAAGCTGTCTTGCGTGGCGAGCACGTGGTTGTGGTGGCCAGCGCCGCAGGCGGCAAATCATTGTGTTTTCAGATGCCGATCCTGCATGCGTTGCTGGATGATCCGCGCGCGCGCGCCTTGTGCCTGTTTCCAACCAAGGCGCTGGCGCAGGATCAACTCAACGCGCTGAATGCCGTGGCGCAGCTGGCGCAGGTGCAACCGGAGGGCGGCAAAGCCGTCGCCACATATGACGGCGACACACCGCAGGGCCGCAGGTCGGAAATTCGCAAAGACGCGCGCGTGATTATCAGCAATTGCGACATGCTGCATTTGGGCATCTTGCCGCACCATGCGCGCTGGTCGGCGTTTTTCAAACATCTGCGCTTTGTCGTGCTGGATGAGATGCACACCTATCGCGGCATCTTTGGCAGCCATGTGGCCAACGTGATCCGGCGCCTAAAACGGATCTGCGCGTTCTATGGCTCCAACCCGACGTTCATCCTGGCTTCGGCCACCATCGCCAACCCACTTGAGCATGCCGAGCGGCTGACCGAGCTGCCGATGCGCTTGATCGACGATGACGGCAGCCCGCACGGCGAACAAAATGTGGTGATCGTCAACCCGCCATTCACCGACGCCGAATTGGGGCTGCGGCAAAGCGCAGACTTTGTCGCGCGCGACATTGGCGCGCGCCTCGTCGATTCCGGATTGCAAACGATTTGCTTCGCGCGCACACGCAACTCGGCTGAAGTGCTGCTGACCTACTTGCGAGACAAGACCGGCAATCGCTTTTCAGCCACCAGCGGGGAAGCGGCGATCGCCGGATATCGCGGCGGATATCTTCCTGAAGAGCGCCGCGCGATCGAGAAAGGCCTGCGTGCCGGGACGATTCGCGGCGTGGTGTCGACCAACGCGCTGGAGCTTGGCATCGATATTGGCGAGCTCGACGCCAGCGTAATGCTGGGTTATCCGGGCTCGATCGCCAGCTTTTGGCAACAGGCAGGACGATCCGGCCGCCGCATGCAATCGTCGCTAGCAGTGATGGTGGCCACGGCCGATCCGCTCGATCAGTATCTGGCGGCGCATCCCAACTATCTGTTTGAGCAATCGCCCGAGCATGCGCGCATCGCGCCGGACAACCTGGGCGTGCTTGCCGCGCATGTTGCCTGCGCGGCGTTTGAGCTGCCGTTTGAACGCGGCGAGATGCTTGGCCGCGCCGATGTGCGCGATGTGCTGGATGTGCTGACCGAGGACGGCGATTTATTTGCCAGCGGCGGCCCATCGCTGCCGTTGTTCAAAAGTGCCGATGGCCCGCGCGGAGAACCGCGCCAGGATGCAACCACACCGTCGCGCTACACATGGGTGGGCGATTCGTATCCGGCCGACCGCATCAGTTTGCGCGGGATTGGCGAGCGCGTGAGCATTCACGATGAAGCGGGGAATTTGATCGGCGAGAGCGATCGCGCCTCGGCACAGGGCCGGGTGCACGTCGGCGCGATTTATCTGCATCAGGCCCAGACTTTCTTGATCACCGAGTTTGACTGGGAGCTGGGCAAAGCCGTGGCCCGACGCGTCGACAGCGATCACTACACGCAAGCGAGCACGGTCAGCGAGGTGCTTGTGCTGCGCGAGCAAGACACGCTGCCGGATGAAAACGGCAAGCCGCGCCGAAAACCGGTTGCGCATGGCGAAGTGGAAGTGACCACCACCGTCGGCCGCTACCGGCAGGTGGCGTTCAACACGCATCAGACGCTGGGGTGGGGCGAGATCAGCTTGCCCGAGCAAACGCTGCTTACCGCAGGCTACTGGTTCAGCATCAACGCGGAACTGACGCAGCGGCTGGCGCGCGAAGGCGTTCTTGCTTTGCCCAACGACTATGGGCCGAACTGGCCGCGCCAGCGCGATGCCGCGCGCGAGCGCGATGGCTATTTGTGCGCGATATGCGGACGAGCCGAAGCACCCGGCCGTCAGCACGACGTGCATCACAAAAAGCCATTTCGCAGTTTTGGCTATGTGCGCGGTGAAAACGAACGCTATCTGCAGGCCAATGTCCTGGAAAACTTGATGAC
>JANMNW010000547.1:0-5561 GCA_031368515.1 Chloroflexota bacterium | reverse complement strand
GGACGCGTCATCGGCCAGCTATATCAACCTGTTTTTGGTGTCGCTCAAAGCCAGCAACACCCAGATCGGCCTGCTGGCCACGCTCACCCAAATTTTGACCGCGCTTGCGCCATTGCCCGGCGCGGCCGCGGCGGAAAGAAGCGGCCGCTATCGCGCGCACATAGTGGGGCCGGCGTTGATCGCCCGGCTGGGCTGGTTTGCGCTGGCACTGCTGCCTTTTGTGCCGCTCGGCGATTACGCCATCGGCGCAGCCATCGCGCTGTTTGGCATGCGCGCGTTCATGATGTCCTGGCTCAGCGCGCCTTGGACGGCTTTTGTAGGCAAACTGGTTCCGGCGCGCTTGCGATCCAGCTATTTTGCGACGCGCAACTTTGGCAGCGGCATCGCCACGATTGCGGGCACGCTGCTGGCCGGCCAGATCTTGTCCGCAGCCGGATCGCCGCTGGGATATCAGCTGATCTTTGTGATGTCGGGCATCGCCGGATTGGCCGCCATCTGGGCATTTTCGCGCATTCAATTTGACCAGGCCAGCGCCGCCGGAGGCGCGCCGAACACCGCGCAACAGCGACCGCTGTCGCTGATCAAGATCAGCGGCCTGCTGCGCGACAACCCGCGCTATGCGCGCTATCTTCTCTGCAACTGTGCATTGGCGCTGGCTGTGGGCGTGGGCGGTCCGTTTATCCAGGTTTACCAGGTGCGCGAACTGGGCTTTGCCGCGGGCGCAATAGGCTTGCTCGCGTCGATCGAACTGGCCAGCAACATCGTCATGCAACGCGTGTATGGCGCGCTCATCATGCCGCGTTTTGGCGAGTTTCGCGTGATGCGCTTTCTGCGGCCGCTGACCGGGCTGGTGCCGTTCCTGTGGCTGTTTGCCACCGATGTCACGGCCGGCATCCCCATCGTGATGCTGGCCGGCATCTTGTGGTCTGGCCACGAGCTGGCCAATTTCAATGGCTTGCTCACAGTCACCCCTGAAAACGGCCGGGCCAATCTGATCGCCTTGCACACATTTGCGGTGTCGTTGTGCGCGGCTGTGGGCCCGGCTCTTGGCGGCGTGCTGGTAGACCGCATCGGTTTCTTTCCGCTGTTCATGGTTTCGGCCGGGCTGCGGGTGTGTGCCGGCGTGCTGATGCTGCTGTTGGTAAAGCGCCTGGAGTAGCCTGGAGATAATCAAGACATGGAGCAATTGAGATGGTCACCGCGGCGAGGCGCGCAATTTTTGCTGGCGGCTGTAGCAATCGTCGTCGTCGGCGCGCTGGCGATCGCTGCGGCGCAGGCGCTGGTGCCGTTCGCGCTCGGCCTGGTATTGCTCTACTTTTTGGCGCCTGTGGTCAACCGTCTGGCCCTGCGCATGCCGCGCGTGCTGGCGATCCTGCTGGTGTATCTCGTGGCTGGGTCGCTCTTTGCGCTGCTGCTCATCTTTCTGATACCGCCGATTCTCAGCCAGATCGGCCGACTGATCAACGCAGTGCCCAGCGTGGAAATGCTGCAAAGCTGGGTGCAAGTGCTGCTGGCGCGCTACCATGCCCTGGCGCCCGATGCGCTGGAGCCACAGATCGAGAGCGCGATTCAATCGTCGATTCCCAGCATTCAGAGTGCGCTGAACGGCTTTGTGCGCAACTTGTTCGGGTTTCTCCTGGCGCGCGTGGGCCAGCTTTTTGACGTGCTCTCGTTCATCGTCGGCTTGTTGATCATTCCGATCTGGCTGTTTTACCTGTTGAACGATCAGCGCAAGGCCACGGCGTTTGTCAACCGGCTGCTGCACTATCGCATGCGCGCGGATGTGTGGAACGTCTGGCGCCTGATTGACCGCGCGCTGAGCGCCTATCTGCGCGGCCAGTTGACGCTCGGGCTCATCATCGGGCTTGCCGTCGGCGTATGCCTGTTCATCCTCGATCTCGCGCCAAACATCGAGGTGGATTACATTCTGCTGCTGGCGCTGTGGGCGGGCGTGTGCGAGTTGATCCCGATGATTGGCGCGCTGCTTGGGATGATCCCCGGCGTGATCATCGCGTTTGCGCTGGGCGGCCCCGTCTCAGCCATCGCCGTGGCGATCATGTACATCATCATCCAGCAGATCGAAAACAATCTGTTGGTGCCGCGCGTCATCGGCGACAGCGTAGGGGTGCACCCGGCAATCTTGACGGTGACGCTGCTGGCCATGGGCAGCGTGTTTGGCCTGGTGGGTGTGATCGCCGCGGCGCCGCTTACGGCCATCGCGCGCGATCTTTATCTGTACGCATATCGGCGCTTGGGCGGCGCGGAAGCAGACAAGGTCATGCATTCGCTTGCAAAAGGGGGCGCGTTGCCCTCTTAACATGGGGGCCGGCCCGCCGCCGATTTCAACTGCGATTCGTGCGGCAGCCTATGCAGACAGAATTGTCACACTTGCACCAACCTATTCGTGCGCAGGGTCATGTTGCGTGCTCTGTTTTGAGACGCCGGTTTCGCCACCTTGCACTTGTTCGCGAATCACCAAACCCACAGCTGTTGCCAGCCCGAGACCGATCGCCGCGTAAACCACCATATCCGGGAACTGAAAGTTAATAGCAAAAACGTCAAGCAAGACACAACCTCTCAAACATTAAGTATCGTAAATAGGCACGGAACGGGCAGCTTAGAGTGTCAGGACGATTTTTGCATCGGCACATCACCCGCATTTCGCCGCGTTGTACGCTGAATTTCGTGCGCGCAAACCTACGCAGTATTACCGATGTTTTTCCGTCGCTGATTCTCACAGCAGTCATCCCGGTTTCCGGCCAATTGATTTCGCAATCGGACCGTAACCGCGCGCGCGACTGTACGCCATTCAGCCGCCGCGCGCACTTAGAACAACCCGACGACCGGCTAGCGCTCTGCCGCATTGAGATGGCGTAGGGCAGTTAACTCGCGCAACATTGGCGTCACCGACACCACGCGGTCGATCGCCACTGCGCGCACATCGCTGTCCGGCTCGCTGTTGGTCGGGATTTTTTCCACGCGCAACTGATGCGGCTTGGACCAATCGCGCTTGCCCTGCGACGACCACTGATAGTAGTTCACACTGCTTTGGCGCGTCCAGCGCATCGGGGTGTCCGGCGTGGCGTCGCTTGGTAAGTTGAGATTCAACAGCCCGACGCCCTCCGGCAAGCCCTCGTCCAGTACTTTGCGGGCGAGCAAGCGCGCAAAATGTTGCGCCGCAGTCCAGTCTTGCGGTGGATAGTCGCTCGAGTGATTCATGTGCATCGGCGTCTCTTGCGAAACCGCTATCGCCGGCACGCGAAACGCTCCGGCTTCAATAGCCGCGCCCAGCGTGCCGCCGGTGGTCATCGAGTAGCCGATGTTCTCGCCGTAGTTGATGCCGGTCAAACACAAATCGGGTTTGCGGGGCGCGATCTCAAGAATGCCATGCAGCACCGAAAGCGACGGCGTGCCCACCACGCCGTAGGCCGGCATCTTTTTGCCGTGCAAGGTCACTTCGATCGTGTGAATAATGCCGCCATCAGCAGGGCGCTTCTTTGCGCGGCTCATGCTGGTTTGCTGGTCGACAGGCGCCGAAATCAGCACGTCGGCAAAATCGGCCACGCATTCGGCCAGCGCCAGCAGCCCCGGTGAATGCACGCCGTCGTCGTTAGAAATCAGGATTAGCGGTCGTTCGGTCGTCATGGGAAATAAGAGTCAGAACAGACCCCCGATGCTACTATGCGCCATCTGAATCGGCTAAATCGGCTGTGCTATATTCACTTCGAACGTCATGCTCAACGACCTTGGCCATCTTTCGATCTGGTTTGCGCTGGCCTTTTGTGTCTACGCGGCCATCGCCTCCGTGATCGGCGCGCAACGCAACGACTATCGCCTTGTCACCAGTGGCCGGATCGCGGCCACGCTCACATTTCCGCTCGTGGCGCTGGGTTGTGCCGGCTTGTGGCACGCCCTGCTCACCCACGACTTCGGCGTGAAATACGTTGCCGACGTCTCCAGCCTGGCCACACCGGTGATCTTCCGCATCACCGCGCTATGGGGTTCGCAAAACGGCTCGATGCTGTTCTGGTGCCTGATCATGTCGGCCTTCATCGCCAGCGTGATGGTGCGCGGCTGGGATGGCGAGCGCGACTTGCTGCCCTATGTCACGCTGACCACGATGCTCGTGCTGGCATTCTTTCTGCTGCTGCAGCTCCTGCTTACCAACGCCTTTGTGCGTTTTGACTTTCCACCTGCCGACGGGCGCGGCTTGAACCCGCTGCTGCGCCATCCCGGCATGATCATCCACCCGCCAATGCTGTATGCCGGCTACACGGGCATGCTGCCGTCGTTCGCCTTCTGCATCGCATCGCTCATCGTCAAGCGCTCCGACGCCACTTGGCTGATCGCTTCCCGCCGCTGGACGCTGGTTGGCTGGGTGCTGCTCACGGCGGGATTGGCGCTGGGCGGCCGCTGGGCGCACGATGTGCTGGGCTGGGGCGGATATTGGGGTTGGGACCCCAGCGAAAACATGCCGCTCATCACATGGCTGCTGTGCACCGCCTTTCTGCACTCGCAGATGGTTCAGGAAAAACGCGGCATGTTCAAGAATTGGAACGTGCTGTTGATGCTGCTCACCTTTGCCAGCATGTTTTTTGGCACTGCTTTTATACGCAGCGGCTTGCTCACCAGTGTGCATGCCTTTGCCGCCTCGGATATCGGGCCCTGGTTCATGGGCGCGATGGCAGTGATGCTGGTCGGCAGCACGGCGCTCTGGTTGACGCGCACGCAATTGCTCAAAAGCGAACACATGCTGGAATCGGCCTTCTCGCGCGAGGGCGCGTTTCTGATTCAAAACGTGCTGTTTCTAAGCACCGCGTTCACCGTTTTTGTCGGCACCGTTTTCCCGATTCTGAGCGAAGGCTTGAGCGGCACCAAGATCACGGTCGGGCCGCCGTTTTTTGATCAAGTGGCCGGGCCGCAGATCATCGCGTTGATTGTGTTGATGGGCGTCGCGCCGCTGCTGGCATGGGCGCGCGCCAACACCCGCGCGCTGGGCCGCCTGTCCGTGATCCCGCTGATCGGCGCCGCCGTCGCCACGATCGCCATCGGCGCGCTGATCGGTTTTCGCGTTGTGCCCATGCTCGCCTTCTTTGTGTGCTTTTTCACCCTGGCTCAAACTCTGCTCGAGTATGGACGTGGCGCGCGCGCGCGCATGAGCGGCATGAACGAAAATGCGGCGCTTGCGCTGGCGCGCCTGTTTGTGCGCAATCAGCGCCGCTATGGCGGTTATCTGGTGCACATGGGCGTGGTGCTGATCGCGATCGGCGCGCTGGGCAAAGGCTTCTACGGCTTTGACACCATCAAAAACGTCCAGCTCAACGAGACGTTCACCGTGGGCGACTACGCGTTCACCTATCGCGGCATCGCGCCCGTGCAATGCGAATTTGTCGACTGCCGCACCACGCAGGCGGCACTGCGCGTGCAGACTGCCGACGGCCGCGCGCTGGGCGGCGTCTTTCCGCATCTCGATTACTACCCAGTCCAGCAGCACACCGCCACGATCGCCGACATCAGCGGCTCGTTCAACGAGGAAGTGTATGTGCTGTTGGGCGGCTGGG
>JANMNW010000052.1:0-10303 GCA_031368515.1 Chloroflexota bacterium | reverse complement strand
GCAGCCCCTTGAAACCAGGCTGCGCTGGTTTGACGAGCATGCGCGCACAGGTTATCCCGTCTACGTGGCGTCGGATGACGGCATGATCGTGGGGTGGAGCGCGATAAGCCCGTTTCGGCCCCGGCCGGGCTACCGTTTCACTGTGGAAAACTCAGTGTATGTCAAGGCCACGCACCGGCGCTTCGGGCTCGGAAAACGGCTGATGGCACCGCTTATCGTCGACGCCAGGGCGGCCGGGCTGCATAGCATCCTTGCGGTGATCGGCGACTCCGGAAATAAGGCAAGCATCAAGCTGCACAAGTCGCTGGGTTTCAAAGAAGTGGCCGTGCTGCCCGAGGTGGGCTTCAAGTTTGGCCGCTGGCTGGATCAAGTCTGGATGCAGCTGATGCTATGACGCTTGCGCAAGCCCGTCTATGATGACGCCTTATGCCGCACTTTGACCTCGTGCTCTTTGATCTGGACGACACGCTCTACCCACGCAGCGCCAAGCTGATGGAAGCGATCAGCTTGCGCATCACGCGCTATTTGATCGAAAAAATGGGCGTGCCGGAAACCCGCTCCAATGAAGTGCGGCGGCACTTCCGAGGCACATACGGCACTGCATTGCGCGGCCTTATGGAAGAGGGTTATCCGGTTGACCTTGACGACTACTTTGAGTTTGTCCACGACATTCCCCTGGACGCGCTCGATCCGCAGCCATGGCTGCGCAGGCGTTTGCTGCGCCTTTCGGCCCGGCGTGGCGTGCTGACCAACAGCAATATCGAACACGCCTCTCGCGTGCTCAAGCACATGCAGATCGCCGAGTGTTTTGAACGCGTCGTCGATATCCGCGCGCTGGAGTTGGTCAACAAACCGGATCCGGAGTCTTACCGGCGCGCGCTGGCAATGTTTGGGGCCGATGCCGGCCGCACCATCTTTGTTGAAGACAATACCCAAAACACGCGTCCGGCACGGGCGATGGGTATTACAACAGTTGTGATTGATCATCCTCTTGACGACGGCTCCGACCCCGGCGCCGATTATGCGGTGGCCGACCTTTCGGCGGCATTGGACTTGATCGAGGGTCTGCTGGCGTTGGGACGGTGAGGCGGTAGGCAGAGAGCGGTGAACCAATCGTGCGCTCACCCTTAACCGCTCCTACCGCTCCCACTTTCTTACTGGCTTACAATTGCGCCCCGCAAGCAGGAGATTTCATGTCACACAACGTACGTTTAAGCACCCGCACGATGGCCGTTCAGCCGTCTGCGACGATGGCGGTTGAAGGGCGCGTGCAGGAAATGCGGCGCGCAGGTGAGAATGTGATCGGGTTTGGCGCCGGCGAGCCCGATTTTCCGACGCCCGATGCCATCAAAGACGCCGGCATCGAGGCCATCAGCAGCAACTTCACCAAATACACCGCCACGGGTGGCATGCCGCAGCTCAAGGAAGCCATCGCCGCGCGCGTTACACAAGAACAGGGCCTGGCTTACAAGGCTTCTCAAGTCTGCGTGCACAACGGCGGCAAGGAGAGCATCTTTCTGGCCACCCAGGCCGTGCTCGATCGCGGCGATGAATGCATTATTCCGGCGCCCTATTGGGTGAGCTATCTTGAGATGGTGCGCCTTGCCGAAGCCACGCCGGTCGTCATCAACACCACTGCCACCGATCACTTTAAAGTGACGCGCGCGATGCTCGACGCGCACACCACGCCGGACACCAAGATGCTGCTGCTGAACTCTCCCTCAAACCCGACCGGCATGGTCTACACCGAGGCCGAAATGCGCGATATCGCAGCCTGGGCGCGCACCAACGACGCCGTGATTCTGACGGACGAACTCTACGACCGCATCGTTTTCACACCCACGTACGCGCGTTGGTTGCGCGTCGCGCCCGTCCTGGCCGAGCGCACCATTGTGGTGAATGGCCTGTCAAAGGCGTATTCGATGACCGGCTGGCGGCTTGGCTACGCTGCTGGCCCGGAAGCGTATATCAAGGCACTGTTGAAGATTCAAGGTCACAGCACCTCGCATCCGTCGTCGATCACGCAATCAGCCGCTTTGCGCGCCTACACCATGGATCTCGATGCCGAGATCGAAAAGATGCGCGCCGAATTTCAGCGCCGCCGCGACTGGATCGTGCCCGCCCTCAACGCCATTCCCGGCGTTCATTGCGTGAACCCCGAGGGCGCCTTTTACGCCTTTCCTGATCTTTCGGGCGTGCTGAACAAGAAACTCAAATCCGGCGTGACGCTGGCCAGCTCTGAAGCGTTGGCCATGTACCTTCTAGATACCGTCAAAGTTGGCATTGTGCATGGCGAAGCGTTTGGCGCCCCCGGCTGCGCCCGGCTGAGCTATGCCATGGCCTTGAGCAAGATCCAGGAAGGCGTCGGCCGGATCGCGGAAGCGCTCGCGTTCTAAATGGCGCTCACTGCGACAATCTACCAATTCGACGTCAACCTGTCTGACGTGGACCGCGGGGTGTATGAAGCGCTTGCGTTCAAAGTGGCCATGCATCCGTCCGAGTCCATGGACTACATGCTCTCGCGAATGCTGGCCTTTTGCCTTGAATACGAAGAGGGCATCGCATTTGGCAAGGGGATTGGCCAGGAAGACGAGCCGCCAGTCTGGTCGAAAGATCTGACCGGGCAGATCAAGCTGTGGTGCGAAGTGGGCTTGCCCGATGCTGATCGGCTGCACCGCGCCAGCAAAGCGGCGCAACGGGTGGCGGTGTACACCCATCGGGATCCGCCGATCTTGCGCCGCAATCTGGCCGGCAAGACAATCCATCGAGCTGACGAGATCCCGCTCTATGCGCTGGATCAATCGTTTTTGCGGCGCCTGGGCGAAAAGATCGACAGGCGCAACCAGTTCGATCTTTCCATCACCGAGCACCAGGTTTTTCTGGGCTTTGGCAATGACATGCTTGAAACCGCGGTGCCGCCATTGCCGTTGCAGGGTTAACTTTTGCGGAACCATGTCCCCTCGCATACAATAATTCGCAGCTGTGCTGCACGAGAACGTATCTAGTAGGAGTTCTGATATTCATGTCTGAACAGAATCAAGCCATCGAACAATCACTTGTGTATCAACCCTCGGCTGACGTTGTGGCCCGCGCGCGAGTGAAAAATTGGGACGAAATGCGCGCGCATGCCGACGCCAACCCGGCCAGGTTTTGGGAGGAGTGGGCGCAGGAGCTGGAGTGGTTTGAAAGCTGGAGCCGCGTGCTCGACGATTCCGCCAAGCCGTTCTTCAAATGGTTTGTCGGCGCCAAGTGCAACATCGCCTACAACGCGGTCGACCGGCACGCCAAAACCTGGCGCCGCAACAAGCTGGCATTTATTTGGCAGGGCGAAGACGGCAGCGAGCGATTTATGAGCTACGCTGAACTGGCGCGCGAGGTGAGCAAGTTTGGCAACGTGCTCAAAAGCCTTGGCGTGATCAAAGGCGACCGCGTCACGATTTATATGGGCCGCGTTCTGGAGCTGCCCATCGCCATGCTCGCTTGCGCCAAAATCGGTGCCATCCACTCGGTGGTGTATGGCGGCTTTTCGGTCGAAGCGCTGCGCGGCCGCATTCAGGACTCGCAAAGCAAAGTCGTCGTCACGTGCGATGGCGCGTTTGTTTCGGGCAAGCACATCGACCTGAAAGACATTGTCGACGCCGCGCTTTACACCGATCCTCCCACGCCGGTCTCGGACGTCATCGTCTACAAGCGCACCGGCAAGGATGTCAAGATGTACGACGAGCCGGGACGCCGCGATCATTGGTGGCATGACAAGATGAAAGATGCCAGCCCGGTGTGCGCAACCGAAGTGATGGATTCGGAAGACCCGCTGTTTATTCTGTACACGTCCGGCAGCACCGGCAAGCCCAAAGCCTTGCTGCACACCCACGGCGGCTACAGCGTCTACACCTACACCACGTTTAGAACTGTGTTTGATGTGCAGGATGACGACCGCTACTGGTGCGCCGCCGATCCGGGCTGGATCACCGGGCACAGCTATATCGTCTATGCCCCGCTGATGAATGGAGTGACCAGCATTATTTATGAGGGCGGCCCGAGTTACCCGGCGCCCGACCGCTGGTGGAGCATTGTGGCCAAGTATGGCGTGTCAATCATGTATACCGCGCCCACGGCCATCCGCGGCCTGATGCGCTTTGGCTCAGACTGGCCCAAGAAGCACGACTTGTCGTCGTTGCGTTTGCTGGGTTCGGTAGGCGAGCCCATCAACCCCGAGGCTTGGCGCTGGTTTTACGAAAATGTCGGCAACAGCAAGTGCCCGATCATGGACACCTGGTGGCAAACCGAAACAGGTGGGTTCATGATCACGCCCACGCCCGTTGTCCCGCTCAAGCCCGGCTCTGGCACACGGCCGTTCTTTACGATCAAAGCCGAGATCGTCGATGACCAGGGCAACCCGGTAGCCCCGGGCAACGAAGGCTATCTCACATTGCTCAACCCGTGGCCGGGCATGGCGCGCACGATTTATGGCGATCCTCAGCGCTATAAAGACACTTACTGGTCGCGCTTCCCGGGCCGCTATTTCACCGGCGACTCGGCTCGCATGGACAAGGACGGCTACTACTGGATCATCGGCCGCGTCGATGATGTGCTCAAGGTATCGGGCTATCGATTTGGCACGGCGGAGCTTGAAAGTGCGCTTGTGGCGCACCCGGCGGTGGCCGAAGCCGCCGTCATCGGTTTGCCGCACGAAGTGCGCGGCAATGCCATCTATGGCTATGTGCTGCTGCGCGCCGGACAAAAAGATTCGCCCGAGCTGCGTGAAGAGCTGCGCAACCATGTGGCCAAGACTGTCGGGCCGATTGCCAAGCCGGAGAAGGTCGAAGTGGTGGACCGGCTTCCGAAGACGCGTTCGGGCAAAATCATGCGCCGCCTGCTGAAAGCGCGCGCGCAAGGTTTGCCCGAGGGTGATATCAGCACACTGGAAGAGTAGGGTGCAGTCGCCGCCGCTTCGCCGCCGCCGCGCCAAAATTGGTGGGGCTCAGCCTCCATCAGATGAAACGCTGGCCCATGCGGCTGCGTTGCATTGGCAGGAGATTGGGCCGGGCGCGCTGGCGGTGGGCGAGTGGCAGGCGCGCGGGTTGCGCCTGCCCGATCTGAACGTCATCCGCCGATACCGGCTGCAACGCGTGCGCGATCAACTGCGCCGCTTCGACTATATGGGCGCGGTGCTGTACGACCCGCTCAATATTCGATATGCCACTGATAGCACCAACATGCAGGTGTGGATCCTGCACAACAACAACCGCTACTGCTATGTGCCGCAGGAAGGGCCGGTGATTGTCTTCGACTATGAAGGCGCAGAACACCTGAATGCTCATCTCGATCTGGTGGATGAAATCCGAACGGCCAAGCCCTGGTTTTTCATGTCGGTCGGCGAGCGCTATCCGCAGAAGGTCGAAAAATGGGCGGATGAGCTGGCGGATTTGGTGCGCAGTCACGGAGGCGGCAACAAGAGACTTGCAATCGACCGCTGCAATCCCGAAGGGCTGCGCGCGTTGGAAAAACGCGGTGTCGACGTGCGCAACGGAGAAGAGATCATGGAGCTGGCGCGTGTGATCAAATGCGAGGAGGAGATTGTCGCGATGCGCTGCGCCACAGCCGCGTGTGAATCGGCGATCGCGCGCATGCGCGAAGCGTTGACGCCGGGCATCAGCGAGCAGGATTTGTGGGCGCATTTGCATGCCGAAAATATCCGGCGCGGTGGCGAGTGGATTGAAACGCGCCTGCTGGCTGCGGGTCCCCGCACAAGCCCCTGGTTTCAGGAATGCAGCAGCCGGCCCATTGAGGACGGAGAGCTGGTCGGCTTCGACACGGACTTGATCGGCGCATATGGCATGTGCGTAGACGTATCGCGCACCTGGCTGTGTGGCGATGGTCGGCCCAGCGCCGCGCAACGCCAGCTTTGGGAAATGGCTGCCGAGCAGATCGAGCGCAACACGGAGATTCTGCAGCCTGGCGCCAGTTGGCGCGACCTGACTTTTCGCGCGCACAATATCGCGCCTGATCGTTATCGGCGTTATTCGTGTTTTCATCACGGCGTCGGGCTCGCCGATGAATATCCCGGCATTTGTTTCCCGGATGAATGGGATGCTATTGGCTTGGAAGGTGTGCTGGAGCCGGGCATGGTGCTGTGCGTGGAGAGCTATGTCGCTGACATCCGTGGTGGCGAAGGCGTGAAGCTTGAGGAACAGGTGGTCGTGACGGCGACCGGCTACGAGAAGCTTTCGACCTATCCACTTGGCCTTTGCTAGCACACCCGGCACTGCGCCTCTATCATCTCCCTGCAATCTGTCTCCTCGATAATCACGCGATGTTACGTTTTCGACGTGGATTGTTGCGCATTACCAAGGCGCTGCTCATATGGCTGGCGGTTCAGATCGCGCTGACCTATGTCGCCCTCAATTTGCTGACAGCGGCGTATTTCGTCCGCCCGCGCCGTGACTTTGCCGATTCGGTTAACCCAGGCGCCTATTCGTGGCTCACGGCCATGGCCTATCAAGACGTGCAATTTTCCGCGCGCGGCGACGACGCCCTGATTGCTGCCTGGTACATCCCTGTCACCGGCGCCACGCGCGCGCTTGTACTGGTGCACGGCAAAGACAGCAGCCGCACCGGCGAGTTTTTTGGACGCTTTATCGAGCTGGCCGCTGGTCTGCGCGCGCGCGGGTTTGCCGTGCTCATGATCGACCTGCGCGGACATGGCCGCTCGAGCGATTCGTTTTCCGGGTTTGGCCTGACCGAGCGGCGCGATGTGCTCGGCGCCGTGGATTGGCTGCGCGACCGCGGCTTTGCACCCGCACAGGTGGGTTTGCTTGGCGTGTCCATGGGCGGCGCGGCGGCGTTGGGCGCCATGGCCGATGATTCAGCCATTGGCGCGCTTGTCACCGACTCGGTATTTTCGGATGTTGTCGATGCAGCGCGAACGATCTGGACGCGCCTCACCCGCACGCCAGGCCAGTTGATCTACCCCGGCTTGTGGCTGGCGTGTTCGGTAAGCGGAGTGGACTTTTGGTCCGCCCGGCCGGTCGATGATCTGCGGCGCATCGGCGCGCGACCGGTGCTGCTGATTCAGGGCGCCGACGACATTCTGGTCCCGGTTGCGCAAGCGCGTGCGCTGCATGCCGCGAGCCCGACCTCCCAGTACTGGGAGGTCGCAGCGGCGGACCATGGCGGATCTTATCGGGCGCAACCTGCGGCATATGTCGAGCGCGTCGCCGCGTTTTTCGATGTATCGCTGCCGCGGCCGAAATAGGCGTAAAAAGGCTTCGGGCAAACGGCCTACGCTTGCATGATCGTGGCGTTGTGCTTAAGACCAATGGCCGCTGCCAATGTTATTTGACGCGCGCATAGGCCGATGGTTGGGCGCAAATTGGGCATGGCATGTCGTGACAATGGGCGATGCCGCAAGCACACGCCAAGCCGAAAATATGCCGGGTTGAGCCCTACCGTGCAAATACATTCATCGTCCCCATCTCCCGAGATCGGCTCGCGGCTTTGGCGCACCAGCGCCGCCCTGGCAACCCTGATATTTGCGGTTGAACTCGCGGTCATGCTCGGTGTGCCATGGGAGCGGCTTGGGCTGCCGACATGGATTGAGGCGATAGCGGATGCGGGGATCATTGTCCTTTTCGTCGCGCCGGTCGCAGCCTGGTTGACTCGGCGTTTGACGCACTCAACCAATAGTGTCTGGTCGGACGTGATCATTCTGGGGTGTGCGGCGTTCATTGGCGAAGTCGTGATTCATGATGTCGCGAGCACGTTTGCGGCGGGTTGGAGTCCGGTTGGCGAAGCCCTATTGGATGCGTTTGCGTTGTCGTTGTGGATGCTGCCAGTGATGGCCTGGGGGTTGTGGTCCCAACGACGCGAATCCAGCGACGTGACAGACAGTGCGAGCGCCGGTCCGCATCCACAGGTACGCCGTGCAATGCTTGCGATGCTTGTGCTGATTGCAGCGACGGTGGGCCTGCAACGCGCAAGTTCCATCGCGTTTCAATACAATCAGGCTGAGCATGCGGAGATGATCAACTTGGCCGGCCGCTTGCGCGCTCATTCGCAACGGATGGCCCGGCAAGTGTTGTTGATGCAGTCTGCGCCGCCGAGCGGCCTGCCCTCAGAAGTTGCGCGCATGCGTGATGTCATTGGCGCGCTGCGCAGGGATGCCGAACGGCTGGATGCTGCTGTTGCCAGCGAGCGCCGTCATGCGGCTGGATCGGTCGAGTTTGCCCGCATGAGCCTGCTGCAGGCGCAAACCCGCGCGCGATTCGAAGATCTGTATTCGGGCGCGCAATCGGCGCTTGAAGCGGCCGCGGCTGGCGATCAGGCGCGCCTGCGCGCTGCAGTGCGCCAGGTGCAGAGAACGGCCGACGTGCTGCAGCCCGATCTCGAGCGCACCGCGGCCGAGTTGCAGGCCTATTCGGACGAAGCCAGCGCCAGCGGCTTGCGCAGCGAAATCGTCGAACTGGCCGCATTTGTAGGGTTGCTAATTCTGCTTGGATTGGGCGTCGCCGAGCCGGTGGTGCGGATGCTTGGACGGCAGCACCAGGCGCTGCGTGAGCGATCCGAACAACTGCAAAGGCTGTCGCTCGTTGCCCGTCACACCACCAACGCCGTCATTGTGACAGATGCCGATCAGCGGGTCGTGTGGGTCAATGAGGGCTTTGAAAAGCTTACAGGCAAACTGCTTGTGGACGTTGTGGGCACGGTGGGGGACCAGTTTTTGATGACGGAAGCGGTTGACGATGCGGGCGCGCTAAAGGTGCGCCAGGCGCTGCTGGCCGGAGAAGGCGCGCGCGCGGAAATTCAAGTGCGCAACAGGCATGGCGGTCAAAGCTGGATCGACCTTGATATTCAACCGGTGCGAACGGACGCCGGCGCCGTCAGCGGCTTTATCGCAATTCAAAGCGATGTGACGCAACAGGTGCTGATGCGGCAGCGGCTGGCGGCGATATTTCACGCGGTTGCGGCAGGCATCATCGTGCATGATGAGAGCGGCAAGATCATTGACTGCAATCCGGAAGCCGAGCGCGTGTTTGAGCTGAGCCGCTCGAATCTGATTGGGCGACAGGCCGCCGACGCGCGCTGGCGGCCGGTTCGCGAAGACGGCACGCCGTTTCTGCCTGAGCAGCTTCCACCCATGATCACGCTGCGCACTGGAAAACCGCAGCGCGATGTGCTTATGGGCGTGCATTCGTCAAGCGGCGCGCTGCGATGGCTGAGTGTCAACACGCAGCTCATATCGGCCGGCGAGTATCAAGCCGCGAATGTGGTCACCAGCTTTGTCGATATCACCCTGCGCCGCCGTCAGGAGCAGCGGCTTGAGCTGGCGGTTGAAGGAGCAGGCCTTGGGCTGTGGGAGCTTCACCTGACAACGGGTGAGGGACAAGTCAATGAAAGCTGGGCGCGAAAATTTGGCCATGATCGTGTGGCCTCCGGCGCCAAGATGCTGGCGGCCGGGCCGTTAGTTCATGCTGACGATCTCGCGCACGTTCAAGCGGCTCTTGCCGCGCACTTGCGCGGGAGCAAGGCCGACTACCGGGTCGAAAAGCGGGTGGTGCGCGCAGATGGCGCAGCGGAATGGGTGCTGGAAGCGGGCAAGGTGATTGAGCGCGACGGCGCAGGCAAGCCCATGCGCATCGCGGGCGTGCAGGTCAACATCAATCAGGCCAAGCTCGATGAAGCCAAGCTGCGCGCGGCCAAGGAAGAGGCCGAACGCCTGGCCAGCGACGCGGATGCGGCCAGCGTGGCCAAGAGCGCGTTTCTGGCTGCCATGAGCCACGAAATCCGGACTCCGATGAACGGCGTGATCGGATTCACCAACCTGCTGATCGACACGCAGCTGGGTCCCGAGCAGCTTGAATTTGCCAAAACAATCAAGACTAGCGGTGAGGCGCTGCTTACGCTGATCAATGACATTCTGGACTTCTCGAAAGTCGAGGCTGGAAAGCTTACGCTCGAGTTGGCGCCGTGCGATTTGCGCGCCTGCTGCGCCGAAGTGTTGGAACTGGTGGCGGCCCAGGCGACCGCCAAGGGGCTTGAGCTCGCGCTTCTGGCCGATCCCGCGCCGCTACCGATGATTGCCGACGCCGGCCGCGTGCGGCAAGTGCTGCTGAACCTGGTTGGCAATGCGGTGAAATTCACCGGCGCCGGCCACGTGCAGATGTCGCTGTCGGTTGTGCGCGATGCGGACAACAAACCGGCTTTTGCGCGCGTGGCAATCACAGACACCGGAATCGGCATCCCACCCGAGAAGCAGAAGCTTCTCTTCAACCGCTTTACTCAGGCCGATAGTTCGACCACGCGC
>JANMNW010000530.1:0-3987 GCA_031368515.1 Chloroflexota bacterium | reverse complement strand
CCAATCCGCGCAGGGCGCTTCGTTGAGTATCATCCAAGGCCATCGGAGTCCTCCGCTTTCTGTCAGGAGTGGTATCTCGACAGTGTAGCGGCTCGACTCCGATGCGCCTCTTCAGGTCAGCCCTTTTAGAAACCTACTTAGTGAGATTTGAAAAACAGTCTCTCAAGCACTCAAACCCAGATCGCGCGCGCGCACGGCCAGGCCGTTGGCCACGCCTGTAAAGCGATCCTGCTCCACCAGTTTGTCGCGGCCAAAGATGCGCGAAAGCAAATCGACAAAGCACGGAATGGCGGACGAGCCGCCGGTGCGAACCACGGTGTCGATCTGGTCAGCGCCGACGCCAGCGCGCGCCAGCGTGTCGTGAATGAGCGCTTCGATCTTGCGGCGTTCGGGGGTGATGTATGCCTCAAACTGGCTGCGCAACACCGGCTGCCAGATGTCGATCGCGCCGGCTTCGTAGGCGACAATGGCCAGCGCCTCTCCCGACAGAGCGGTCTTGCACTGCTCCACCCGCTCATACACGTCATAGCCGTAGCCTTTGGAAATCAACTGCTCCAGCGCAAACAAGCGGGGCGGGTCGTCACAATCGCGCTGTGCATCGCGAATAAAGTCGAGGATTTGCGCAGTCGCCAGCATCGGAATATTCTGCCAATCGCCTAAGGCAGCGAGCAAATCTGCAGGCAGACTCAAGCGCTGCGGCCCCCAATGCACCTGCGCGCCAAACCATGGAGCCAGCGCGCGTTTAAAAATGGCTTGATCGAAATGATCGCCGGCAATGCCCACGCCGCCGGTGGCCAGCACGTGCTGACCGCCATGCATGTCGATACGCACCACGGCCACATCCAGCGTGCCGCCGCCAAAATCAAACACAAATGCGGTGCCGCCCGCGTGAGTCCCTACGCCAAAGGCCAAAGCCGCGCCGATGGGCTCCAACTCAAAGTGAACATCGCGAAATCCGGCGCGACGGGCCGCCTCAGTCAATCGCAATTGCGCCTTGTCGTTGTCGGCTTGACCGGCGGCATTGGCGAAATTGACAGGACGCCCAAATACCGCGCGATCGGGCAGCACACCCAACTCAGTGCCTATGCGAATGCGAATCTGCGCAAGAAAAGCCGCGATCAGGTCTTCGAGCGCATACTGCTTGCCGAACAGGCTGGTGCCTTCGTAGTCGCTGGCCAACGGTCCTTTCAACGCATGCAACAGCCGCCCCGGCGCGTCGGCATCGACATCGGTGAACACATCCACAATCACCGCCCCGCCCTTCAAGTCATAGCCTTTGGCCAGCAGCTCGCCCAGTTCGATGTCAATCGTGCCGATGTACTTCTTGACAAAACGCGGCACCCGCCCCACGTTCTGAGCCCGATAGGTCTGTATCGCCGCGCGGCCGATCGTCAGCGTCTGGTCGCGCTCGACATACAACGCCGTGCGCACCGTGCCACTTTCGCCTTCCAGCGCCAACACGCGCGGGGCTGCATCGCCCGCGTTTATTACCGCCGCAACCGTATTTGTGGTGCCGAAATCTATGCCGAGATAGGTCATCGCTACTGCCCCAAAATGCACGCCGCAGCCAGCCGTTGCCCTGCCACGTTCAACGGCCGCGCTTCCGAGGGTCGCTCAGCCGCGCGCAGGCCGCGCAAGGCGCTGACGATCAGCTCGCCGCCCATCGTCAACATGACCACCGCGTCGGTGCGCGTGGCGATCCCGCACAACAGCGCCACCCAATCGCGCCGTAACGGCTGCGTCTTCACACCCGTTTTCTTGTGCGCAGGCAAACCCGCGGCAGCCACCGCAAACTGCGCGCCGTCCGCGCCGACAAAGTGCACGATCTGCGTGTCATCCGCGATCACACAGCCGCAGGCGACGTCGTCGTCTTGTTCCAGCACAATCGCTTCCTGCCCGGCCGGCTCCAAAACGCCGGCCGGCAGACGCACCCAACGACCCAAACGCGTCACCAGCAACAGATCACCGCCATTCCAAGGCGCGATCCAAGCCGGCGCATCATTGGCATCGTAGGGGCTGATGGGCAAGCCTGAGGTATACA
The DNA here is from genome assembly GCA_031368515.1 of Chloroflexota bacterium. GTDB lineage: Bacteria > Chloroflexota > Anaerolineae > J036 > Brachytrichaceae > CANJQH01. The sequence continues at coordinate 1,946 of JANMNW010000530.1, read as the reverse complement.
AACTCTCCACGACGCTCCAAGGCATCACCCGGCACCAGCCGCGCCGCGTCACAATCGCCACGCTGTGCGGTGGATCAAACTCATCGATTGGACAAGCCGCTTCGATACGCTCGCCGCGTGCCAGCCCAAGCGCCCCGCCACCCTGCGCATCGCCCCAGTCCATGCCCTCGCTCATCGCCAGGCTCAAGCCATTCAGTTGTACCAACCGGAAGGCAGACGTCAATACGAGTGCCGAGCCCAGCCGCCGCATCGGCGTCATGGTCAGCGGCCGCAGATCACGCACACTGCGATCGGGCGGCATGATGATCGTCAAGGTTTGATCCATGGCCGCCGGTGCAGGGATGTGCAATCCTTCGCCTGAGCCGGCAAGCAATGCAATCGTCTCCAAATCCAGCCCACGTTTGCGCGCAAACGTGCGCAAGTCACGCAGGTCGGTTTTTAAACGCTGCACATAGTCCTGGCTGATGCCGCCCGACCCTGCGCGCTTGAGCAACGCGTTGTCAACACGCAGCGCATCGGCGCTCTGTTGCAGCGCGCGCACGCGCTCGGCTAATGCCGCGATCAGCGCGCGCGCGGCGACCGGGTCGGAGACATCGGGGTCAATTGTCGGCAGCATGATTGTGAATCCAGGCTACGGGTGGGCCGCTTCGTGCTGCTGCGGGCGCGCATCGGCGGTCGACATGACTTTGTACATCAGGCCCTTCTGCGTCGCTGCGCCGCCGCAGTTGCCGCGCGCGTCCATCAGCAGCATGCGCACCCACTGCGTCGCGCCGATCAGCGGCTGCATGGCCGCGCAGACATCGAGACCGGATGCTTCAAGGCTCATGCCTTGGCGCAGGTTGGTTACGCCGCGCAATGCCGCGCCGACGCGAATGGCAATCTCGCCCAACCCCATGCACGCGGCGGCGCCAAAGCGGTCGTCCGCGTAGTTGCCTGCGCCGACAACGGGTGAATCGCCTGCCCGGCCAGGATATTTCCAGGCCACGCCCGAGGTCGTCACCGCGCTGACGATATGGCCGTTCGCATCGCGCACCAGCACGTTCATGGTGTCGGAGCTTTGGGGCTCGCCATCGTCGCGCAAAGTAAAGGCGCGCCACACCAGGTCCAGCAATGGCTTGCGCGGCGCGTGCGGGTTTTGCAGGGTCTGAATGTCATAGTCGGTGAGGCCGAGCTTGTGCAGGCGCTCGATCCAGATGGCGCACGCGGCGTCGGTCAGCATTTCCAGGTGCTCAGCCCCGATTTCATCGGCGAAGCGCTCGGCGCCCGCCCCCACCAGCAACACGTGCGGTGAACGGTCCATCACCGCGCGCGCGATGGAGATCGGATGGCGGAAGTTGCGCACGCCGGCAACTGCGCCGGCGCGCAAGGCGGCGCCTTCCATGAATGACGCGTCCAGCTCGACTTCGCCGATCAAGTTTGGCAAGCCCGAAAAACCCACGCTGTGTTCATCGGCGTCGTCTTCCACGTCGCGCGCCACCTGTTCGGCCACATCCTCGGCGCTCGCGCCGCGCCGCAGTTGTTCAACACCCGCTGCGATGATGTCGTCTTTGATCTCTCCGTTGGCGAGGATGAGCGGATTCATGATGACGCAAGTGTATGCATAATGCCTGTCATGTCCACGCTTGACGCGCTTTCGCCGCGCCAGCAGCAGATTCTTGAGCGGGTCGGCGCCGGCAAGACCAACCGCGAGATTGCGGCTGCGCGCTCGGCTACTGACTGACAGGCAAAATCTTCCCCAACTCCGCAGTAGTGCTCAGCACAACATTCGCTCCAAATCGGCGCAGCTCTTGCTCTTCGCCAAAACCGCAGAGCACCCCGACCGTTTGAGCACCAGCTGATTTGCCCGCCCGAATATCGACCGTGGTGTCGCCAATCATGACGCAAGTGGCCGGAGGTAATCCGAGCTGCCCAGCTGCCCATACCACCGGATCGGGAAAAGGCTTGGA
>JANMNW010000518.1:0-10106 GCA_031368515.1 Chloroflexota bacterium | reverse complement strand
GCGGCGATCATGAAGATGGGGCCGGTCGCGGCTATCCTGGCCGCTCAACATCCGGATGGTTCTTGGGGAGAAGCGGGCGATAGTCATTTGCATGGCTACAAGTCCACCGTCTGGCAAGTGTATTTGCTTGCCGAACTGGGGGCGACGTCAACTCACAAGCAGGTGCGGCGGGGTTGTGAATATGTCCTGTCACACGCGGTTGCGGCCAACAACGCGTTCTCCATGTTGGAGCCGCCCGTGCCCAGCAAAGTCGTGCATTGTCACAACGGCGATATGCTGTATGCCTCACTTCGACTGGGTTTCGAAGCTGATGCGCGCGTGCAGGCGGCACTGAAATGGCAGGTTCAGGCCATCAACGGAAGCGATGACATCCGTTACTACCAATCCGGCACTTCCGGACCGGGTTTTGCGTGTGCGGTGAACCAGAAGCAGCCGTGCGCCTGGGGCGCAGCCAAGGCGATGAAGGCGCTGTCTGCAGTATTGCCCAAAGAACGCACGCCCGCCATGCGCCGCGCGATCAAAACCGGTGCGGAGTTCCTGCTGAGCCGCGATCCGGCCATAGCCGATTACCCGTACTCCGGTCGGGTTAGTTCAAACTGGTTCAAGTTTGGCTTTCCGCTGAGCTACAGCAGCGACGTGCTGGAACTGACAGGAGTGCTTGTTGACTTGGGATACGGCCATGACCCGCGGCTCGTGAATGCGCTCAAGCTCATTTTGAGCAAACAGGATGACCAGGGTCGCTGGACTTTGGAGCACACGCTCAATGGCAAGTCGCTGGTAGACACTGAACAGAAAGGCGAGCCCAGCAAGTGGATTACACTCCGCGCACTGCGCATTTTGAAGCGAAGCGCCCCTGTCGAGTGATAAGTTGCGCCGCCGAATAGACACTGGTAACACCTATTTCAGGTATCGGATCACGCTTGCAATGAATCAGTAGTTTGGCGATTTGCCGCGAGGCGTCTGCAGTCTTTCCCAGCAAGATTCAGAAGCAAGCACTTAATCATGTCGTCATTCGCTTCCGCCGCCGACCTCCCGCTGCGTTTTGCCGCGCTGCCGGGCCTGCGCGTGGGCTATGTCGAAACGGGCGATCCGGCCGGCGAGCCGGTGATTTTGCTGCACGGCTTCCCGGAGTTTCACTACAGCTGGCGATTTCAGCTGGCGGCTTTGGCCGGCGCGGGCTATCGCGCCATCGCGCCCGACCAACGTGGCTACAACCGCACGGACAAGACACCGCCGTTTGACATCGACACGCTGACGCAGGACATTGCCAATCTGCAGGATGCGCTGGGCATTTCGCGCTGCCATGTGATCGGCCACGATTGGGGCGGGGCGGTGCTGTGGGCGTTTGCAGCCCGATTTCCCGAGCGGGTGAACAAGCTTGTGGGCATGAACGCGCCGCATTGGACGGCTTACAACGACTGCCTGCGCCGTTCGCCTCGCCAGATGCTCAAAAGCTACTATATCTTTCTGTTTCAACTTAAGTCGGCCGGGCGGCAAATCGAACGCGATGATTTTCGACTGCTTGAGCGTGTCTTCGCGGGTGTGCGGCATATGACGCCCGAAGACATCGCGCGCTACAAAGACGCTTTTCGCCAGCCCGGCGCGGTCGAAGCTGCGCTGGGCTGGTATCGCGCGGCGTTTGCGCGGTTGCGCGCCAATCGCTTCAAGCCCGACACCCACATCACTGCCGCGCCCGCGCTACAAATCTGGGGCGAACGCGATCTGGCGCTTGTGAAAGGCGTAAACGACACGTTGCCGCGCTATGTGCCCAACGTGCGCTTTGCCTGGCTACCCCATGTTAGCCACTGGGTGCAGATGGACGAGCCAGACGAGGTCAACCGACTAATGCTTGAGTTTTTTGAGTCGCAGTAATGCCTGGACGAATGGTGCTTGAAACTACAGCGCCATCGGAAGACACTGGTCGCAATACAATGCACACTTGATGTCTGCACAACACACGCTTCCTCTGACGCACCTGCACATGCCCGCGCGCAAACCCTCGCCCGGTCGTTCGCCGCTGCTTGTCCTGCTGCATGGCTTTGGCAGCCACGAACAGGACTTGTTCGGCCTGCATCCGTATTTGGACGAGCGATTTCAAGTCATCAGCGCCCGCGCGCCGATCACGTTACAGCCGGGCTCGTATGCGTGGTATCGCATTCAGTGGCAAAACGATGGCAGCGTGATCATGGACGACAAACAGGCTGAAGCGGCGATCGACATCGCCGCCGGCTTTGTGCGTGCGGCAATCGCCGCCTATGACGCCGATCCGACCCGTGTGTTTATGGCCGGCTTTAGCCAGGGCGCGATCATGTCCGAGTGTCTGGCGCTGACGCAGCCGGGGCTGATCGCCGGCGCGGCGTTGATGAGCGGCCGCACGCTGGAGCTATTGCGCGCGCGCAACCTGAAGCCGGGCGCGGCCTATCCGCCGATGATTGTCACGCACGGCACCGGCGACACGGTGTTGTCAGTTCAAGAAGGCCGCGCCACGCGCGAGTATTTGACCAGCCTCGGCGTTGATTTTGCCTATCACGAATATCCGATGGCGCATGAGATCGGCGCGCAGTGCCTGGACGATATCGACTCGTGGCTGAGCGCTCGTCTCGATGTAACTGTTTGATCGCGCGCCCGACATCGCTATTCGGATCGGGCCGGCGGCGCCTCCATGCCGGTCATCTCAATGCTTTGGCGCCCGTCGACGTCGACCCATTCGCCGCAACGCCCGCCCTTGTCGGTCATTTCCAGCGGAATGACACTGCCGTCGCGAACGTTGATGACCGGGTGATACCAGCGCGCCAGAGCCTGAGCGTCGCCCTGCACATAGTGGGCGATCAGCGCGCGTCGGAAGCGGTCGGATGTAACGTTCGGCGCGCTGCCATGCACAAGCTGGCCGTTGAAGAACAGCACATCGCCCGTGCGCATGATGATCGGACGCACCTCCTCGCCTTCCGGAACCGGGACGGCCACATCCGTAAAGCTCTTGCTTGTATCGGCTTTGATCGCGCACAAGGTCGGCCAGTTTTGGCTGCCGGGGACGACACGCATGCAGCCGTTCTCGATGTTGCAGTCGTCGAGCGCCAGCCATGCGGCGACGCAGGTGCTGGGTTGCGCGCGCAAATAGTAGTTGTCCTGATGCAGCGCCTGTCCACGCGCGCCCGGGGGCTTGAAATAGATCATCGTTTGCACGGCGATGGGATCGCCCGCGCCCGTCAAGCCGGCCAGCGTCTCGATCAGACGCGGGTCGATGAGCCAGCGCAGGCTGCGATCGTCCCAGCGGTGCATATGGATCATGCGCGGGAATTTTTTCAGCGGATCGTTTGAGTTTGCGTCCACGCCGACCATGTCGCCTTCATACGAGCCGCGGCTGCGCAAATCCATGTAATGCGCCTTGTAGCCTTCCACTTCCTCGCGCGTGAAAAGCTGCGGAACCACCGCGTAACCGTCGCGCGCCCACTGTTCCCGGATCTCAGATGTCAACATGCCGAAAACATATCACGGCTTCACGATACGTGCCGGTGCATGGCTATTCCGACGTCCCCTTCTGAACTTTGGGCAATTCTGCTTCCGGGATGGGCAAGTTGAAATACTTGGCGATGATGCGCGCGGCGATGGGCGCGGCTACGGCCGAGCCTTGTCCGCCATTCCAAATATAGACGGCCAGCGCGATCTGCGGATTGTCTGCCGGCGCATAGGCGACAAACCAGGCGTGTGTGGGTGAAAACTTGGCGTCGGGCGGGCAGAGCTTGGCCTTGTACACGATGTCGTCGCAAAACTCAGCGGTGCCGGTTTTGCCCGCGTACTCAAAGCCCCATTTCTGCAGCGATGCGCTGTAATTGGCCGTGCCGTCCTGTGCATTGATCACGCGCCGCATCCCGCGCTGAATGAGCTGCATGTAGCGCTCGTCCAGTGGCAGCTTGCGAATGACCTTTGGCTCGAACGGCCGCACGATCTGGTTCTGGCTGTTGATCACATCCTTGATCAATTGGGGCTGATAGAGCGTGCCGCCGTTGGCGATCACCGCCGCGATGTTGGCCATTTCCAAAACTGTGGCGTTCATTTTTCCCTGGCCGATCGCCACGTTGTAGTTGTCGCCCTGGGTCCACAGGCCGCCCTCGCGCTGCAGGTTCTTTTCAGAGCTGGCGGGATAGCCCGGCACATACGGAATGCCCAGGTCGTATTCCTTTTCGCCGATGCCAAACGCTTCGGCCCACTTGCTCAACGCATTCGAGCCGATGCCCCTGATCCCGTCGGGTTCATATGAGCCGACTGCTTTGTAATAGTAGGTGTCGCACGAGTGCGTCAGCGCGTCTTCGGCGCTTTGTGGTCCATGCCGCCCGCCTTTCAATCCGATCCAGCAATAGAATTTTTGGCCTGGCGCTTCTGGATTGAACTCGTTTGGCAATTCAAAAACGCCGGGGTCGTTGATCGGGGTGAATTCATCGACATTGTCTTCACTGTCTTCCTGCAAGATAGCAGCAGTGGTGACGATTTTGAACGTGGAGCCTGGCGCAACCGCCTCTTGCGTGGCGTGATTCAACTGCGGTTTATGAATATCGGCGTTGAGCGCCTTGAGTTCTTCGACCGTGATGCCGCGCGCAAAGAGATTGTTGTCGTAGGTGGGAAACCCAAGCATGCCCAAAATTTCGCCGGTGTTTGGGTTGATCGCGACGATGGCGCCACGAGGCGAGTTGCTCTCCGTTAAGCCGTAGCGCAGCGCTTCGGAAATGATGGTTTGCAGCCGCAGATCGAGCGTCAGCCGCACGTTGTTGCCGACCGTGGGCGTGGTTTCGCGCAGCACTTCAATCTCTTCGAACGACACATCGAAGACCGACTCGCGCAACCCTTTTTGGCCGCGCAGCTCGCGCTCGACATACGACTCGATGCCGGTGATGCCGATGCGGTCGTTGTCGATCTCATAGCGGTATTGATCGTAGGTCGCATCGATCAGATCGGCGCCATCGCGCTTCAGCTGATACTGCTCGGCGGTGGTGTCCAGGATCTTGCCGGTATAGCCGAGAATGTTTCCAAACAGCTCGTGGTACGGATAAATGCGCGAGCCGACCGTCTGCACCACCACGCCCGGCAGCGACAGCGATTGTTCTTGAATGATCAACGCGGTGTCTCGAGGCACGTTTTCAGCCACGATCACAGGCACAAACGTGCGCCCGGCATTGCGCGCTTGCAGCACTTTGGTGTAAATCTCGCCGGCGGTCAGGCCGGGCTGGTTGATCAGCTGCGCCAGGCGGTTGTAGACGGCCATGCGTTCGATGCGCTGTTTGATGGCGGAGTCGTTGAGCACGCGCTCGCCGGTGACGGTGTTGGTGATGGGCAGGCCGGTTTGGGGATCGAGCGCTTCCTCGTCCTCGGTGTAGGTCACTTGGCGGATCGGGGTGATGCCGATCTGATACGACGGCGCATTGCGTACCAGCGGCACGCCGTTGCGATCGTAAATCAGCCCGCGCGTGGCGGACGTGTAGCGCGGCTGCACGCTGCGCCGCTGCGCCTGCTTTTCGAATTCCGGCCGCCGCACCGTCTGCAAGTAAAACAGGCGGCCGCTCAGGCTGACAAACACCAGCGCAACGGCCAGCATCAGCACCAGAAGCCGAGTGCGACCAGCCTGCGGGTCAGGCGGCGGTTGCTGACTGGTGCGGCGCTGAAGCGGAAAATTGTCAAGCTGCATGCGTGGGTAGCTTAGCGCAGAAAATAGAGAAACTATGAACGCGCAAACCTTTCAAGCTCGTTGAGCCGGCGCTGCATCGGCGCAAGCAGCGCATAGGCCAGCAGTGACGCCACTGGGTTGATCGCCAGCAGCGGCAAAATGGCTGTGGTCAGTGCGCGCCCCGGATCGAAAGCGCGGCCGGCCAGCGTCAGCACGATCAACATCACGCCGTGAAAGACGATGGTGACCACGGCCACCCAGTTGGTGACGCGGAAAAACTCGGCTGGCAAGGGCAGCCGGTTGAGCAGGGCGGCCAGCACATTGCCGAAGATCAGCCCGGCGGTGTGGGTGCCAAACGGCACGCTTGAAAACAAATCGAGCAGAATGCCGCCGCCCAAAGCCCAAATAAACCCTTCGTCGCCGCGCAACGCCGCCCAGGCGCTGGCGGCGATCAACACCAGATTGGGCCGGGGCAGCGTGCCCAGCGCCACCGGCAGCACGCTCGTCTCCAACACAGCGAGCAGCAGAATGATGACGGCGGCGAAAGCGTGTCGGCGCATTACGAGGCTGGCCTGAACTTCAACACAAAAACGGCTTCCATGCGGCGAAAGTCCGCGCCCGGCCGCACCACGGCCTCTTTGAGTGTTTCCAGCTCTTTGCTCACCAGCTTGTCGACCTGACCGACTGTAAGCCCGGGTGGCAGGCCGCCGCCCAGGCCGCTGGTGACGATCAGATCGCCTTCTTGCACCACTTCGGTTTGCAGCACATTCTGCAAGCGCAGCGTACCGTCAGACTGGCCGGCGACGGTGCCGGTGGCGCGCGAGCCGACCAACTGCACGTTAATGAACGACGCCGAGTCGTTGAGCAGCTGCACCTGCGCGCTGGATTCACTTACGTTGCGTCCGATACGCCCGATCAACACGCCGCCGCCGCCGATGACCGGCATGCCGGTTTCGATGCCTTGTAGGCGCCCGGCGTTGATGGTGATGAAGCGCACATACGGGCTGGGATCTCCGGCAATTACTTGGGCGCACACGCCGACGTTGGGCCCGACGACCGGCCGGTTGTCACAGTTGCGCGTGCCAATGCCCACCACATCCGCGCCGACAAAGTCAAGCGCCGGGTTGTCCTGGGCGAATTTGTTGAGCGCGCGCAGCTGTTGCGCTTCGGCTTGAAATTCGCGCAGCCGCACGTTCTCGGCCGCCAGCGCGGCGATTTGCCGTTCCAGCTCATCGATGCGCGATTGGGACGCGGCGGGCTGGCCGAGCGGCGCGAAAAATTCGCCAATGCCGCGTCCCAGACCGGACAGCACGCGTTGCACCGGCTCCAGCACAAACGACAGCGGACCCTGGCTCACTGGCGCTTGCGCCGCCAGAGAAATCAGCAGGAACAACACGCTCAAGCCGATCACAACCGGGATGATGATCGGCGAGCTTGAACGTGGGCGATTCATGGAAGGTCAGGCAAAGCGCCGCAGTCTTTTATGCGGAGATCAAGACGCGCGCATGCAGAACGCTCCGCTTACGCCACGCGGCGCACACTGGTCATCGCCGGCTGCGAAGTGGACTTGCGCTCCAGGCCGACCAGCACCGGCGCAAGTTCATCCAGTTTCTCTAGCACCGATTCCGCGCCACGCGCGACACAGGTGAGCGGGTCTTCGGCGATCCAGGTGTGAATGTTGGTTTCGTCGGCGATGCGTTCGACCAAGCCTTGCAGCAGCGCGCCGCCGCCGGCCAGCGCGATGCCCGTTTCCATCAAGTCGGCCACCAGCTCGGGCGGCGTTTCGTCCAGTGTGGAGCGCACCGTCTCGACGATGGTGTTGACCGAGTTGGCCAGCGCTTCGCGAATTTCAATGGACGACACCTCGACCGCTTCGGGCAAACCTGTCACCAGGTTGCGGCCGCGCAGCATCATGTTCTTTTCTTCGGGCAATGGGTAGGCCGAGCCGATCGCGATTTTGACTTTCTCCGCCATGCGTTCGCCGATCAGCAGATTGTATTTTTGGCGCGCGTAGTTGATCACGTCTTCGTCCATCTCGTCGCCCGCGACGCGGATCGAGCGCGAGACCACAATGCCGCCCAGCGCAAAGACGGCCACTTCGGTGGTGCCGCCGCCGACATCCACCACAAGGCTGCCTTGCGCTTCCATCACGGGCAGGCCAGCGCCAACGGCTGCGGCCATCGGTTCTTCGATCAAAAATGCTTCGCGCGCTCCGGCTGAAAGGGCCGCGTCATAAACTGCGCGTTTTTCCACTTCGGTGACGCCGGAGGGAATGCCGATGACCACGCGCGGGCGGGGGACGTTGAACAAATTCCGGCTGTGTGCTTTCTCGATGAAGTAACGCAGCATCGCCTCCGTGACCTCGAAGTTTGAGATCACGCCGTCGCGCAACGGGCGGATCGCCACAATGCGCGCAGGAGTGCGGCCGACCATCTCCTTGGCTTCCGCACCCACGGCCTTTACTTGCCGTGTCTTGCGGTCAATCGCTACCCACGAGGGCTCGTTGATCACAATGCCTTTGTTGCGCACAGCGACCAGCGTGTTGGCGGTACCAAGGTCGATGCCCAGATCGAGTGAAAACAGACCGAGAAATCGGTCGATGATGCTAGGCATTCGTTACCTCTTGAATTCGACTATTATAGGTTATAAGCGTTTTCAGATCGCTTATCAACAAGTTATCGACAATTTGGGCTCAAATTTCACCAGCTCACCTGGCACGGCTCAGCTGACTGGCGCGTTGTTTACGGACCAAGAAAAGTTATGACATCTCATCTCAAAATCGCGTTTTTGGGCGGCGGCGCCATGGGCGAAGCCATCATCAAAGCCCTGATCAGGCGCGCGGCGTTTCACGCTTCGCACATTTTGGTCTCGGAGCCTGATGAGGGCCGGAGAATCACCCTGCGCGACCGGTACGGTATCCATACGTATGTTCATAACGCCGAGTGCGCGCGCGAGGCGGATGTTCTGGTGCTGGCCGTGAAGCCGCAAGTGATGGCTGCGGCGCTGGCCGATGTGCGCGCTGTTCTGCGAAAAGATGCGCTGGTATTCTCGATCGCCGCCGGCATCACCATCGACGCCATTCGGGCGGGGTTGCATGCCGAACAACCGGTGGTGCGCACGATTCCGAACACGCCGGCGCAAATCGGGCAGGGCATGACCGCATGGCTGGCGACGCCCAACGTGAGCGCGCCGCAACTTGAGCAGGCCAAGCTTGTGCTCTCGGCCATGGGCGCCGATGTGCGGGTGGAGAAAGAGTCGCAGATTGACATGGCCACGGCCATCAACGGCTCCGGGCCGGGCTTTCTTTTCTTGCTGATGGAGGCGATGATCGACGGCGCGGTGCACCTGGGCTTTATGCGCCCGGTGGCCGAGCAGCTTGTCATGCAGACGTTCAAAGGCAGCGTGGAATATGCGCTGCAATCGCCGTTGCACCTGGCTCAGCTGCGCAATCAAGTGACGTCGGCCGGCGGCACCACCGCAGCGGGCATCTATGAACTTGAAAAAGCCGGCGTGCGCACCGCGCTGGCCGATGCGATTTGGGCCGCCTACCGGCGCAGCGTTGAGCTGGGCAAATAACTCGGGCTAGAGCGATACGCCTTCTTCAGCCGCACGGCTGCGCACATAGCGCGCGGCTTCGGCGTATTCGGCGCTGTTGGGCAAATGCTCCAGCATCACAGGCAGGTCGCCATCAAGCGCCGATAGCTCACGCAACAGCATCCCGTAATCGAGCGTGCCCAATCCCGGCCGCACCTCGTCCAGGTGCACCATCAGCTTGTCGCCGATGACGATGTCCTTCAAATGCACGCTCTTGATGTGTGCTCCAAGCTGCGCCACGCAGGCGCGGATGAGCCCGGCATTGTCGAAGTAGCGCGACGGGCAATTGATCAGGTTGACCGGATCGAGATGCACGCCCAGTTGCGGCCGGTCGATGGCGGCTATCAGCCGCGCGTAGCTTTCGGGCGAATCCGGATACATCCACGGCATCGTCTCAAGCGTGTAAAACGCCCGGCGCGGCTTGACCGCATCGATGATCGCGCGAACGTAGTCCACGATGCGCTCAAACGTTTCGTCTGTGAGGTTGGCCGGGTGCGGCCCATCCCATTGTTCGCCGCGCGATCCGCTGATATTGACGCAGCAGCGCGCGCCGATGCGCTCGGCCAGATCCAGGCTGCGCGTGCACAGCTCGAGCGCCTGGGCGGCTTTGGCAGGGTCCGGGTGCAGCGGGTTGCTCCATGCGCCGACCTCGGCGATAACCAGATCGGCCGCGCGCGCGGCATCGGCAAATGCGCGCGCAGTGTCGTTGCTGGCCTCAGGTTTGAGCGGGCAATAAGCCGCTCGATAGCCCAATGCCCGGTGCGCCGCCGCCCATCGGCCCGGGTCGCTTTTTTCAAAAAATATAGGTCCGCCTAATCGCATGGGTGTTTAGTTGTTGCGGGGGGGGGGGCCCCCC
>JANMNW010000517.1:0-18958 GCA_031368515.1 Chloroflexota bacterium | reverse complement strand
TACGCGCAATGTCGGCGATCATGATGCTGTCGTATGCCGTGTCCGCGCCTTGAAACATGCGCCAAGCCGACTGAACGATGTCCTGGCGGCGTTCACTTTTCTGGTCGGCGCTAACGGCCCGCTGTCGAATGCTCATCTAATTGACCCTGGGTCGATAGTAATTGACCAGAAGTCAATTATCAAGTGCGTTGGGCATCTTGAGATGCGGGGCGCGCCGCGCCTCCGCGTGGGATTTCCGGCGCAACTCCTGGCCGCAGCTATTTTGCCAGCGCGATATCAAGCGCTTCGCCCAAACTGCGCGCGGACAGCAGTTGCAGTGCGGCAGGCGGGTTCTCGATCGCGCGCGCGGTTTTGGGGATGATCACACGGCTGAAGCCGAGCTTGGCCGCTTCATTCAGGCGTTGGTTGATCTGGCTGACGCTGCGGATCTCGCCGCTCAAGCCGACTTCACCCACAATTGCCATGTCCGGCGGGACCGGGATGCCTTTGTTGGCGCTGGCAATCGCCACTGCTGCCGCCAGATCTGCCGCAGGCTCATCGATGCTCATGCCGCCGACGATGTTGACAAACACGTCTTGGTCATGCAGCTTGAGACCGACGCGTTTGCTCAGCACGGCCGTCAGCAAAAATAGCCGATTGAAGTCGAAGCCGTTGGCCGCGCGGCGCGGCATTGGGTTTTGCGTGGTGCTGGTGAGCGCCTGCACTTCGACCAACAGCGGGCGCGTGCCTTCCATGGTCACCGCCACCGCCGAGCCCGGCGCGTTCATCATGCGTTCGGCCAAAAAAGCCTCGCTGGGGTTGGTCACTTCCTTCATGCCGCCGCCGGTCATCTCAAACACGCCCACTTCGCTGGTCGGGCCGAAGCGGTTTTTGATCGAGCGCAGGATGCGAAAGATATGAAAGCGATCGCCTTCCAGTTGCAGCACGGTATCGACAATGTGTTCGAGCACTTTGGGCCCGGCGATGGTGCCTTCTTTGGTGACATGGCCGACGATGAAAATGGCGGTGTGCGAGCTTTTGGCGATGGCTTGCAGCCGTTGCGCGCTTTCGCGCACCTGCGAGACGGTGCCTGCGCTGGAGTTCAGCTCATCGACATACATGGTCTGGATCGAATCGATGATGGCCAGGCGCGGCTTCATGTTTTCGAGATGCACCGCGATGTCGTTCATGTTGGTCTCGGTGAGCAGGAACAAATCGCTGTCGCCGACGCCCAGCCGCTCCGCGCGCATCTTGAGCTGATGCGCCGATTCCTCGCCTGAAACATAGAGCGTTGCGCCCTGGTGTTTGGCCACATCGACGGCCGTTTCCATGAGCAGCGTGCTTTTGCCGACACCGGGGTCGCCGCCGATCAGCACTAGCGAGCCCGGCACGATGCCACCGCCTAGCACGCGCCCTAGCTCGGTCATCACCAGTGGGATACGCGGCATGTTGTCGGCTTTGACATCGACCAGCCTTTGAGGCGCGTTCAGGCCCACGGTCGCTCGACGACGGCTTTCAGCGGCTGCGCCTCCGGCCGGCCGCTCGTCGACAACTTCCTCGACCATTGTGTTCCACTCGTTGCAGTCGGGGCATTTGCCCACCCAGCGCATTTGCACGCTGCCGCAGGTGGAGCAGACGTAACGAATTTTGAGTTTTGGAGCAGCCGCCTTTGCCATAGCGCGAGTTTAGCACGAATGTTCTACTGCGAAGCTGACAGAGTCTGACAAATTGGCGGGGTTACAGATGCCGGACCTGCCAGATCCGGCATCTGTAACGTGACTGGGGGTGCTTACGGTACTGCCGTCGGTGCAGGCGTTGGTGTGGGGAAAGGTCCCGGCATCACAGTAGGAATCGGCACAGGCACCACCGTCGGGCTCACTGCGTCGCTGTCCGGATTTCGAAATGCGATCGGCAACCAGCGCGGATTGATAATGATTGACACCCGTCGCATGATCAGATTGCCGCTGTCATCAATCAGCGCCAGCACCGCCTGCGACACCGCCGCAGCAGGAAGATCGCTTAGATCAATGCCGTAGGCTCCGTCAATGCCTGCGACAACCTCGCGCGATCCCAGCACGCCGCCACTTGAATTTTGCAAAGACAAAAGTAACGGTTTGCTTGCCACGCTGCGTCCTGTTAACACACGGTTTCTATAGTCGTATGACGCGGTGTGGACAGGCAACACGGAGGCGCGTGCTTCACCGTTTGGCCCTCGCAGCGTTATGCGATCGCCGCTCACAACCGGCACCGTGGCGCAAATGCCACTATTGCCGGAGTTTTCAGACACCAAACCGCTCGCTTTGACGGCGCCGCCGGCACTCGTAATCGTCATCGTGTAGGAGTTGAAGCTGGGTGGACCGCCGGCATTGCCGCGTATCAAAACGGCGCATAGATCGTCCAGCGTAACGGCAAAGCTGGACAATAGCGTCAATCGAATGCGCGCTTCATGGCCGCCTGGTCCAATATAGGCCACATGGCTCAAGGCTGGGATCAGAGATATGTTCTGTTCGATAGTAAAGCCAAAGCGCCCGCTGCTATCAGCCGTCGTGGCGTGCCTGATCAAGCGCGCCAGGTGGGGCGAAAATGCGCGCAGCTCGATTCGCGCGCCGGCAGGAGCCGTGCCCGTCACACGGCGCGTAACCTCGGTGTAGTTCGCCGCAAATGCCGGGATGGTGAGCGACATGGCCTGTCCGCCGGCAATGACCTGCAATGACTGACCCGCTGCGACCGCTTGCTCAAAGTACAGATACACCAAACCGTCATTGCCGCTGCCGTATGGGCCAAATGGCCAGACTTGGCGGATGGCATTTCCCGTGACTGTCGCGGTTAACGCCTCCCCTGGCTGGAGCAAGAGTTGCCCGGGAGGGCCGGAAATCTGGCTTGGATCGCCAAGCTCAACGATGATTTGACGCAGCGACGCGCGGACCGTCCAAATCGGCTTGCTTGAAGTCTGTGCGCGCACGATCGCCTGCGTCCCAGCTTCAGAGGGTAGGGTCGCGATGACAAACTGGCCGCTTGAGTCCGCTGTGCCGGTATAGAAGCCTGTGTTGGGAATGATTGGATACCCACCGATCGACAGAAACGGTTGCGCAATTGAGATCGACAATGCCGCGCCCGACGGCGCTGAGCCCCGGACTGTGCCGCTCGACTCCATCGTCGCGCTCATCGTGGGCACCAACACCGATATCCGGGTTGGGCCGATGAGCTCCAGCGTGTCACCGGGCAGAATCTGAATTGGGCTTGTGCCGTAATTCATGAAATCGATTCGTATCTGCCCAAATGGATGCACCACTGTCGGGATAGAACTCTTTATATTCCCATTTGGCGCAATGAGTCGCAGCTGCGCCTCAGTGGGCTGGCATGTGCTGCTGAGCAGCGCCACCGATCCCCGCACTTCGACTTCATCAATGCTGGCGCTGCAGGATGTGGCGATGTCACCCGCATCCACAGACCGATACGCCTCATGACCGGCGCCAAATCGCACTGCCACGACCGATTGCATGTATTCGGCTGCAGCTACCCGCCCCGCTAACGAGAACTGATAGGCGCCAGTTGAATCAGATTGCGTCGCAAACGAAACTTCCCGCTCAGAAAAAAAATAGCCGCCGGGGATGGGCTGTGTCCAGACATTCAGTGTTACCAGCGCATTGGGCGGAGCCATTCCAAAAATCCGGTTTGTCAAGGCATCACGGGTGCTGGTGAAAACCGGAACTGTCGCCGAGACGACCTGTTCTGGCTGCGCCACTTCCACGATATCGTTGGCGACCAGCACGGGTTGCAAGGGGCCCAGGTCGTAGCTGAAAGCCAAGCCCGAGGGGTCGGATGTTTGCTTCCAAACGTTTTTTGCATATCCGCTCGCTCCCCGCAAGGTCATGGTGACGACGCTATTGGGCGCGCCGTCACGCACTACGATGCTGCTCGGCAAACGCGACGGGAACGCATTTGTGAATCCTCCAACACGGATGACCAAAGTCGGTGTGGAGACCAGAGCGGCCGATTCGTCACCGTCGGCATCGGACACCGCCGCCATGCCGGTTTGGTCGAGGCCTATTGTGAGCGTGGACGTGAATCGCCCCCCGGCATCGGCCGTGATGTTTTCCTCGTCCAGCAGCGTGCCTTGACCAAACAGCTGATTGAGATGGTTGGTTCGCGCGTAGCGCCTGATCCGCACAATTTGTGCCGCTGCTGCCTGACCTGAAATGTGCTGTGCAGAATCCAGTTTGGCCGTTATCGGCTGAATGGACAGCTGTCTGATCTGATCGCCAAGTGTGGCCCTAATCACGTTGCCTTCTTGTAAAAAGCCTGCATGTTGCCCGAATCGTCCGTGAAAGTCACTGAACAAGACAATGCCTGGGATTGGCCACGGGAAGCTTGCCTGCAGTGACACCGGACTGGCCGGGGCCGCTCGGCCGTATACCCATTGGTTGGACGCATACACGCGCAAGAACGGCAACACATAGCGCATCGCGAAACTGGTGCTTCTGGACGGCCGCAGCACGGCAAAACCGCTGTCGTCGGCGACCAGGTCAGTCAGGGCCGTGAAGTCGGCTTGAAACGCGCCATCGGGCGCCGCAGTTGCCGTCTGCGTAAACACCGCGCCAGATGCTGAACCGGATATGGCGAATATCTCGACAGTTTGGGAAGCAGATGTGCTGCCGCTCACAAGATTAGTCGCGGCATTGGCGTTGACAGTCAGCGGGGGAACGGTAACGCTTTGCGCCACGCCATTTTGAAAGACTTCAATGACGTCGCCGCTGCGAAACACATTGCACGCAGACGGGTTGTATGCGGTGCACATGCCGTTGGTCATGTTGATCGCATAGCGTTGACCACTCCCGTCAAAGATTGGCGCGCCCTCATGGCTGGAAATCGCGACGCCATTGCGCTTTAGCCTTAGCGTCACCGGGCTCAGGCTGTTCACACTGCCAGCCACGACCCCATCCGTCAAATTGACGTGGATCGATTGCACCGCTTCGGCGGAGTGTGTTCCACGTTGCCCTGGGGCGTTGCCGCTTTGGGCGTTCACGATGCGCCACCACTGCTGATCGACCGCCGCAGGCGGGTTGCCCGTTGGCGGCTGTGTCGATGCGAGTGAGTGGCTCTGATCAATGGAACACAGCGCGATCACGACACACGCCCTGGCGAATGTTTGAGCTATTCTATTTGGCTGCATGGCAGGAATTTCCCCTTGTGTTGTCAGCCCCCTGTCATCAGTGTATGACTCGCTTCCCCTGTTGTGCACTGTCACACGACATAAACTGTTAACAAGGTGTTGACACTCTGCGCTTTCGCGCAAGCCAAGACTACACCCGTTGCCCATTCACCGCCCACCCGCACCTAAACCGGCGCGAGCCGGTTGCTATACTCGTCGCGATGTTGAGCGCTCGCACCCTTACTGCCGTGTTGGCTGCCTGCGGATTGGTTATGCTGTCCGCCTGCGCCGCAGCCGCCACTTTGACGGATGCCGGCGCCGCGCCGTCCACCATCAGCCCCAACGGCGATGGCAACGCCGACATTGCGCGCATCACCTATAAGCTCAACCAGCCTGCCGACGTGTCCATTTACCTGCTCGACGCTTCCGGCACACGCTTCGATCTGCGTCGCGCCGTCGCGCGCCCAGCCAGCCCGCGCCCCTATGAGCTGCTCTTTAATGGCATCGACGCCGACGGCAAACTGGTGCCCAACGGCCAATACACCTGGCGCATCGATGCCGGCGCCGACTCGGCAAGCGGTCGGCTGATTGTCGAAAACGCCGATTCCGCACAGCCGAAGATCACCGAATTCACCGTCACATCGACTATCTTTACACCCAACCGCGACGCCATCGAGGACCATGTCTACATCAATATCGGCATCGCCAAGCCGTCGAAACTGAGCGTGTATGTGCTCGGGCAGGGCAACTTTCGGCAGGATCTGCAGCGCGAAGAACGCGAGCGCGAGAATGTCACGGATGAATTTCTGGAGCCCGGCCGCTACTTTTACGACTACGACGGCGGCATCGACAAGGGCGCCGACCCGCCGCCCGATGGCGAGTATGTTCTGGTGGCGGAAGCACAGGACCGCATTGGCCAGCGCGATGTGGTGACGCGGCCGCTCACGATTAAAAACAGCGGCCGCCCAGTAGCCGAGATCGTGACGCAGCCCAATGGCCAGGGCATCGAATGGCAGGGGCTGGGAACGACACCGGAAGCGACGTTCAAGCTGGGCGACACGATTCACTTCACGATGACCGTGCGCAATGTCGGAACCTCGCCCATCCGCACCGGCGGCCCGTTTGATCCAAATGATTGTTACACGCTGGATCAAAATCGCTATTCAAAAGGATTTCCCGAAGAGCCGGGCGTCTGGCGCGTGGGCGTGGACTACGAAACCAACAACGGCGAAGATCACCCGTTTCGTTGGGCGGTAGGCACGCTCGATGATTTGGATATCGTGGAACACAACGGCGCCAAGCTCTACTACCTTGCGCCCGGTCGCCAGGTTGTGGTGCGAGGGTGCATCACCTTTACCCGCATCCCGGTGCGCAACCCGTTTCGGCTGTGGGGCTCGTTGATCCAGGAACAGGTCGAAATCTCATTTGTCAACAGCCGTGTGTCGCCGATCCTGATCACGCTGGTCAAGCCATAGCCGGCCCAAACATGCTCGCCGTCGTCATCGTCTCCTGGAATGTGCGCGAACTGCTGCGCGGCTGTTTGGCGTCGCTTGAGACCGAAGCGTCCGACTTGGCCGAAGACCTGCGCGTGATCGTCGTTGACAGTGCCTCTTCCGATGGCAGCGCCGACATGCTGCACAGGGATTTCCCCGCAATTGAGCTGATCGCCAGCCTGGACAACATCGGCTATGTCAAAGGCAACAACCTGGCGTTGCGCGAATTGCTGGCGGCCGAATCCAAGCCGGAGTTCATCTGGCTGCTCAATCCCGACACGCATGTGCAGCCAGGCGCGCTGCGCAGACTGGTCGAGTTCATGCGCGCGCGCCCGCGCTGCGGCCTGTGCGGGCCAAAGCTTGAAAACCCGGACGGCACATTGCAACATGGCGCGTTTGCCTTGCCCGGCCTGGCCCAGCTCGCCATCGATGTGATTCCGCGCCTGCAGGCGCGGTTTCGCAACTCGCGCTGGGATGGGCGCTACCCGGCAGCCGCCTATGAGGGCGCGCCGTTTCGCATCGGCGCCCCGCTCGGCGCCGCCATGCTCGCCCGCACCGCGGCCATCGAACAAACCGGCCTGCTCGACGAAGGATTCGAAATGTATTCGGAAGAACTTGACTGGGCCAAGCGCATGACCGCCGCTGGGTGGGAGGTATGGTGTCAGCCCCGTGCGGTCGTCACGCACTATGGCGGCGCCAGCAGCGGGCAGGCGGGCGAACGCGCCGAGCGTCACAAATGGCGCAGCCGCCAGCGCTATTTCGACAAGCACTACACCTGGCTGAAGCGCCGCTTGGCGCATGCGCTGGTTCCCGCGCGTTATCGCCGCCAGTAGGGCATTTGTCACCGTTTCGTCACCGTGGCATCAAGGCACTATCATCTCGATGTGGACAATGAACGCACCGGTGCTGCGATGCGCGGGGCACGGTACCCCGTCATGGTTTCACCGAAATCAGCGTTAACCCTCGCGATTCCTCACGTTTTTTTCGTGTTGTTATATTAAAACGGTGCTGATTTGGTTCCGCCGCGCCTGGGGCGCGGCCGTCGTGCTGTTGGCTGCCAGCCTGGCTAGCCCGGGCTTGGGCACATCCGCGCTGGCTGCGCCTGCGGAAGCAAGCTCGCCATATTGGCTGGGCGAGTATTTCAACAATGCCAGCTTGTCCGGCCGGCCGGTGCTGTTGCGCACCACCCGCGCCGTCTGGTTCAACTGGGGCCGCTCGTCTCCCGGGCGCGCCATCGTGCGCGACAACTTCTCGGCGCGTTGGTCGCGCCCGATCAACTTCCCGCGCGGCACGTATCGCTTCTCCGTGCGCGCCGACGACGGCGTGCGCATTTTCGTGGACAACCAGTTGATCATCGACGACTGGCGCGATGGCCCGGCCCGCGATAACGCCGCCGAACGCCAGCTGGAGGGCGAGCATCTGGTTCGTGTCGAATACTATGAGCGCGTCGATGTCGCTTCGATCAAGCTGACCATCGCGCCGGCCAGCGGCCCGACCGGGACGCCCGAATGGCGCGGCGAGTATTTCAACAACACGCTGCTTTCCGGACAGCCGGTGCTGGTGCGCAATGACCGCGATGTAAATTTTGACTTCGGCAACGGATCGCCCGATCCGATTGTGGCCGTCGACGGGTTTTCGGCGCGTTGGACACGCACGCTATATCTGACGCCCGGCTATTACACCCTGGCCGCGCGCGTCGACGACGGCGTGCGCGTTTACGCCAACAACCGGCTGATTCTGGATGGCTGGCAGGATGGCGGTCAGCGCGACCTTGCCACACCCAGCTTGTTTTTCTCTGGCAATACCGACTTTCGCATCGAATACTACGAGCGCGGCGGCGGCGCGCTGATCCGCTTCTTCATCGCGCTGACAACCGCGCCGCTGGCCGTGCCGACGGCCACCGCCATCCCATTCTTTGGCGATTGGCGCGGCGACTACTTCAACAACGCGACGCTCAGCGGCGCGCCCGTCATATCGCGCAACGACCGCGAGATCAACTTTAACTTTGGCGGCGGCTCGCCTGACCCACGCGTGCAAGTGGACAACTTCACCGCGCGCTGGACGCGCACGATCGCCTTTAACCCGGGCAACTATCGCTTCAAAGTGTATGTCGATGACGGCGCGCGCGTGTATGTGGGCAACGCGCTGGTGATCGACGCGTTTGTCGAGGGCGGCCCGCGCACCATCACCGGCGATGCCTATGTTTCAGGCGCGACGGAAGTGCGCGTCGAGTATTTTGAGTTTCGCGGCAACGGCCAGATTCAGTTCTCGTATGAATCGCTGGCCGCCCAGGCGGGCGAGTGGCGCGCGGAGTTTTTTAACAACGTCAGCCTGAGCGGCGCCCCGGTGCATGCGCGCCTGGACAGCGCCATCAACTTTGACTGGGGCAACGGCATCCCGGCGCCAAACGTGGCGGCGGACAACTTCTCCGTGCGCTGGACGCGGCGTCAGTTCTTTAACGGCTCGCCCTATCGCGTGGAAGCGACTTTTGACGATGGCGTGCGCGTTTATGTCGACAACGTGCTGGTTCTCGACCAATGGTCGGACGGCATTCCGCGATCCGCAGGCGCTTCGTTCACTGCCAGCGCCGGAGATCATGACGTGCGCGTGGAGTATTACGAACGCGGCGGCGGTGCGCTGGCCAAAGTCAGCCTTGCGCCGACCCAGTCCGCCATTGCCACCCCCGCACCCTAACTGTCAGGCAGAACCCATAGAAAATCCCCGTAACGCAGCGCGCTACGGGGATTTTTTGCGCCATGCAACCCTGCTTGGGCGTTACTTGGCGTATTCGACGGCGCGGGTTTCGCGCACCACGGTGACCTTGATCTGGCCGGGATACTCCATCGATTCTTCGATGCGCTTTGCGATGTCGCGGCTCAGCTCGATGCAGGCCAGGTCGTCCAGCGCCTCCGGCCGCACCACCACGCGAATTTCGCGGCCGGCTTGCACCGCGTAGGCTTCTGTCACGCCGCGGAAGGCCTTGGCGGTGTCCTCAAGCTGGCGCACCCGCTTGACATACGTTTCCAACGTTTCGCGCCGGGCGCCAGGCCGGCTGCCGCTGATCGCATCGGCGATTTCGACGATGACCGCCTCGATCGTCTCCTGCGGCACATCGTGATGGTGCGATTCCACGCAGTGGATGACCTTGGGGTTGATGTTGAAGCGCTTGAGCAGATCCACGCCCAATTGCACGTGGGTGCCCTCGTTTTCACGGTCCAGCGCCTTGCCGATGTCGTGCAGCAGGCCGCCCATTTTGCAGACCTTCACGTCGGCTTTGAACTCGCTGGCCAGCAAGCCGGCCAGCCGGGCCGATTCGACCGAGTGGAAGAGCTGGTTCTGGCCATAGCTGGTGCGGTACTTCAAGCGGCCCAGCGTCTTGATGATCTCGCTGGGCAACCCCGGCACGCCGGCCTCCACGCTGGCGCGGTCGCCCTCGTCGGCCATGATGCGTTCCACATCGCGGCGCGCGCTTTCCAGAGCACTTTCGATGCGGGTGGGGTGGATGCGGCCGTCGCGCACCAGCGATTCCAGCGCGCGCCGCGCAATTTCGCGCCGCACCGGGTCAAAACAGGAGATCGTGACCGATTCCGGAGTGTCGTCGACGATAACATCGACGCCGGCCACCTGCTCAAAAGCCTGCACATTGCGGCCATTGCGGCCGATGATGCGGCCCTTGGCCTCTTCGCTGGGCAGTTCGACCACCGTCACGGCGCGTTCGGCGACCGAATCGGTGCCCACGCGCTGCATGGTTTCGACCACGATCTTGCGCGCGCGCTGCTCGGCCGTTTCGCGGGTTTGGGCCTCAACTTCGCGGATGACCCGCGCCATGTCGTTGCGCGATTCCTCGCGGACGGCGTTGAGCAGCTCATTGCGGGCCTCGTCGCGGCTCATGCCGGCGACCTGGGCCAGCTTGCTTTCAAGCTCGGACAGTTTGTCTTTCTGCAGCTTGTCCAGTTCGCCTTCGCGCTTGTCCAAAACGCTCTGGCGTTTCTCCGAGGCGCGCTCACGCTGTTCGACCTTGGCGCGCTGGGCATCCAGTTCGCGCCGGGAGGCCTTGAGCCGGTCTTCCTCGCGCAGCGCCTCGTTGCGCCGCTCTTTGGTGTCGCGCTCGGCTGTATCGCGCACCTTGGCCGCCTCTTCTTTGGCGTCCACCACCATCTGGCGCGCTTTGGCTTGGGCTTCGTCGAGCGCCTTTTGGGCCTCGGCTTTGAGCGCGCTGCTGATATCCGTCGCTTGCTTCTTTCCTACGGAGAAAGACACCAGCGCCGCGATGACCGCGACCACCAGGCCAATCCCCAATCCAATTGCTGTTTCCATGCTGCCTCGTTTCAATTGGATCGCGTCGTCACTGTCTGGAACGCATCCCAACATGCGGGCCCAGCCTCTTGCGCCAACGGTTTCGGCCGCTGAACAAGGTGGAGCGCGCGTTCAGGCTAAGTTCTATCACTATTTAACGACTCAATCCGCCGCAAAGCGTCCTCAATTGTGTTGTAGTCGAATCCGTTGCGAGCCAGGAACTCTTGCAGCTTGCGCTTGCGGTCGCGCGAGGGGAGGCCGCTGACGCGGGGAAGTCGCTTGACGGCTGCGCGGTAGGCGGAATCATCGTCGTCGACGCCCTCAAGCGCCCGTGCGATGTCTTCCGCAGCCACCCCTTTTTGCCGCAACTCCCACTCAATCATGCGTTTGCCGCGCGGGTTGGCGCGCAGCCTGCTTTCCACCCAGCTTTTGCTAAATTCTCCGTCGTCTAGCATGCCGACGGTCTTAAGCTTTTCGACCACTTGCTCGATCGTCTCGGCGTCCACTTCCGCCCGCTTCAGGCGTTGCCGCACCTCGCGCGCGCTGCGCGGCCGGTAGGCAATCAAGTTCACCGCCCGCTGCTGCGCTTTTTCAAGGGTGTCAGCCGACTTCAGCGCCTCGATTTCAGAATCTGTCAGCGCTTGACCTATCTTTAACCACAGCGCATGAATCAACGCCAGCCCGAACGCAAACTCACCATCCAAAAAGACATTGACACGATCTTTTGCGCCACGCTGCGCCTTTAGCGCGGTGATTGTTCCTGCCATGCTCACAACAGTCTCGATCTGCTTTATCCAATTTTAGTGCATTCTGGCATAAGCGCTTGCTATTGTTATGACCAGCTTTCACCGAGCGGGTCTGGACGCCTGTTCGGCTTGTGCGCGAGGGGCTTCAAACCCTGATTGTGAAGTGGAGCAGCCGAAGCCATTGCTGAATGCAACGGACGGTTGAAGGCGATCGCGCAGGCGGACATGTGGCGGCCTCCGATGGGACGGCGGCCGGCAATCTTTACCAATTGGCTAAACGGTGCGCCGTTTTTTTCGGGTGACGGTTAGCTACACTGGAGAGTTGGGAGTGGTATCGCCCGATACTTGACAAAGCGCTGGCATCACGCTGTTTGGAAAAACTCTGAGGGCCAGCTACGCCGAACGCTGGCCCTCAACCAAAAGGAGGAGAAGAGGAGGTCCCACCCTGACTCTTGCCCTTATCTATATCCGGGATAGGCGTGCGTCGCTCAACGTTTGCCCCACGCCTGCCCTACGGAAAAATCGAAATACGCGAAAGCTACAATGCACGCATGCCTAACACGCGCGCGTCTGCGCAAGGTGGCGCACGCAACCGGCTCAACACTTCGTCGTGCCAGATGCAGCGCATGATGATGGCGCATGCGCTGTTGCTCATGCTTGCGCTGGCCGCTTGCGCGCGTGTTGAAACGCCCAAGGTCACGCCCATTCCGGTGCGTTTGCGGGTGGGCGCAGACAACGCCACCCTGCCGTTGATGAAGGCGCTGGCCCGCGCTTACCAGCAAGACAATCCGAGCTGGGTGATTACGTTTGAGACCGGCAGTGCGGATGTTGTGGCTGGGTTGGCCAAAGACGGCGCCGTGGATGTGGCCGCCGTGGCGCAATTGCCGGACGATGCCGAATTCAAGCCATGGACGATGGATCTGGGCGTTGATGGTGTGGCGATCATCGTAAACGCGGCCAACACAGTCACCGGCTTGTCAAAAAATGACGTGCGCGAAATCTTTGCAGGCTTTCGCAACGAATGGGCCTTTTTCGGCGCGCCGGCCGCCGGCAGCATTCAAGCGGTGGTCCGTGAAGACGGCGAAAGCACCCGCAAGCTCTTCGATCGCCAAATCATGGGCGACACCGCATCCACATCCAGCGCAATCTTGATGCCCACGCCCGACACCGTCATCAACTTTGTCGCGCTGAACCCGGGCGCCATCGGCTACATCCCAAGCGGGCGCCTGACCTCGGCGCCGCAGCCGTCGATCAAAATCCTGAGCCTGGATGGCCAGCTGCCTTCCGTCGATGGCTTGGCAACAGGCGCCTATCCCTTGCATCGCAATCTCTATCTCATCGCGCGCAATGAGCCGCGCGGGAAACCGCGCGACTTTGTCGCCTGGCTGATCACCGATCGCGCTCGCACTATTGCGGCTGCGCTGGGCTATGCTACGATGCGATAGCGTGACCATCGTTGACCTTCTTTCTCGCGCGCCGATTCCTGCCATTGCCACCATTGCCCGCCGCCATAACACGCCCGTTGTCGTGGTTGGCGGCGCAGTGCGCGATGCGCTGCTGAGCCGCATCTCGCATGACCTGGATTTCTCGGTGCAAGGCGATGCCATCGCGCTCGCGCGCGCCTGCGCCAACAGCCTGGACGGCGCGTTTTATGTGATGGATGCGGCTCGTGGCGTCGCGCGCGTGCTGCTGGGCAACGATGCTTCGCCCAGGCTTGTGCTCGATTTTGTCAAATGCCGAGGCGCATCGTGGCAGGCCGATCTGCTGGATCGCGACTTCACGCTCAACGCCATCGCCTTCAACATCGATTCGGGAAGCCTGATCGATCCGTTGCACGGCTCCGCCGACATTGCCGCCAAACGCGTGCGCGCCGTCGGCCCCAACGCCGTCGCATCCGATCCGGTGCGGGCGGTGCGCGGCGTGCGAATTGCGCGCCAGCTGGGATTTTCGATCGAGTCCAACACGCGGGCGCAAATGCGCGCCGCTGCCGGCCATCTGAGCAGCTTGAGCGCCGAACGACTGCGCGACGCGCTGGCTGATTTGCTCAAGTTGCCCGATGCGGGCGTGGCCTTGGGCGAACTGGAAGGGCTGGGCTTGCTGGCCGCCCTGATTCCGGAGACTGCGTCAATGCGCGCAGAGCGGCTTGCGGGCGCCGGAGCCGCCGATGTGCTCGCGCACACCCTGCGGGTGAGCGGCGCGCTCGACGCTATTCTGAACGATTTAGGCATGTTTGGCGGGTTTGAAGCAGCGCTCAGTGATCATCTATCCGTTCCGACGGCGGAAGGCCGCACGCGTGTGGTGACGCTGCGGCTGGCAGCGTTGTTGCACGACTGCGGCAAACCGCAGACACGCGCGGCGGACGCTGGCGGGGTCGTCAGCTATGCCGGGCATGAAGCGGCCGGCGCGGTTTTGGCCGCCGCGCGCGCCGCCGCGCTGCGCTTTAGCGCCGACGAGTGCGCACAGTTGCGGGTGATTGTCGCTCTGCACGGGCACCCCCATCAGCTCTCGCAAATCGCGCCGGCTGAGTTTGCGCGTGAGGCCCATCGTTTTTTGCGGGGGGCGGGCGACTGCGCGCCGGATGTGGCCTTGCTGGCCCTGGCTGATCGCGCCGGCAAAGCGGCCGGCGCAGTTCCAGAAACCGTCAACCGACTTCTGAAATTATATTTTCAGCGCTATGCGCCGCTCGCGGCGCCGACGCCGCTGATCACTGGCAACGATTTGCTTTCGCTCGGGATGAAGCCCGGGCCGCAGGTTGGGGTCATTCTTGACCAAATTCGCGAGGCCCAGATGCTCGACGAAGTTGTCACTCAAGACGAGGCCATTCGCCTTGCACGAAGCCTCATAGCCGCACCCAATCAATGAGATCCTCATACTTGATCCTCTACGCCTGTTTTGTGTTTGTGACACTGGGAATCAATGTCGCATTGCTTGGCCCATCGTTGCGCACGCATTCGTTGCACACCGGCGCAAGCCTGTCCGACCTGGCGTATCTGTTTACGACATTGTCGATAGGGTACATGCTGAGCCTGCCGGTTTTTGCGCGGCTGGATGCGCGCGGCACCACGCGCCTGCTGATGATCGCCCCGGCTATTTTGGCCATCAGCCTGTCCAGCCTGGCGCTTTCGCGGACGCTGGCCCAGGTGCTGATCAGCGCGATGGTCATGGGATTCGGCCAGTCGGTGGTGCAAGTGGGATTGACCACCATGCTGGGTGTGCACCTGCATGGGCAGCCAGACGCCTCGGCGCGCTTAAACCGGGTCAATGCGTTCTATGGCGTGGGCGCGCTGCTCGGCCCGGTGCTGGCGGCAATCAGCTATCGAAACACTGGTGAATCAACATCATCATTCTGGGTGGCAGTTGCGTTGTCCACGCTACTCCTACTTGTAGGAATTTTCACCCCTATTCTGCGCAGCAGCGGCTCGCCGCAGGCGCGCGAAACCGTGGGCAAACCCGAGAGCCTGCGCGTGTTGTTGCGCCAGCCGGTCATTTGGATCATGAGCATCTTTACCGGTCTGTATGTTGGGGTAGAAATTGCCTTTTCGGGCTGGACAACCGAGTTCACATTTCGCAGCACCGGCGCGGACCTGGCCACGGCGGCCATCGCCGCCAGCTTGTTTTTTGCCGGTTTGACGATCAGTCGCTATTTTGCCAATGTCGTGGTCAATCGCGTTTCGGTGGCTCTGCTGCTGCTGCTCTTGTGTGTCGTAGCCGGCCTCGGCACTGCTTGGATGCTATTCCCGGGTCTGACGGTGCTGACGGCCTATGCCGCATCGTTTTTGGTCGGCATGGCATATGGCCCGATTTTCCCCACGCTGATCTCCACAGTGATCCGCTTGTATCCAGGGTCAGCGCCAAAGGTGAGCAGCCTGGTGACCAGCGCCGGCTCGCTTGGCGCGATTTTTGTGCCCGCCGGCATCGGCATTGTGCTGGTGCAACCCAACGGCATGCTGATGGCCTGGGTGCTGCAATTGCTGGTGATCGCAAGCATGACGCTGGTCTGGCTGACGGCGCGGCGCTATCTGCCTAAGTAATCTGGCGCGCCATCAGGGCGGCGCCGTGCGCGACCACATCCTCACGCAATGCCGTCGCCACAAAACGCGCGTGCTCGCGCAGATTGGGCATGATGAAGGGCCGGGTTTGCCGGTCGATCAGCTCGATAAGGCCGGCATTGCCGGTCGCCACGCCGCCGCCAAGCACCACTACATCCGGGTTGACGAGTTGAATCATGGCGCCTAGCGCGCGGCCGAGAAGCGTGGTGGCGCGCTGGATCACGGCATCGGCAAAAGCGTCGCCGGCGTGCCAGGCTGTAAACAGCGCGGGGCCGTCTAACGCGCCTCGCGCGGCGGCTTGCGCAATCGCACTATCCGGCCAGCGCTGGGCGTCGCGTGTGGCCAGTTGCCGCGCCAGATCGCGCAGCCCAGGCCCGGAACAGTGCGCTTCCAGACAGCCGCGTTTGCCGCAAGCGCAGGGCAGCGCCCATGCATCGTCGAACTCGACCGTCATGTGGCCGATTTCCGCTTCGCCATTGCCGCCCAGCTCTAGGATGCGGCCATCGCGCACGATGCCGCCGCCGATGCCGGTCCCGAGGGTGATGTAGAACACCGTGCGAAAGCCGCGCCCGGCGCCGTTCAGCGCCTCGGCCAATGCGGCGAGTTTGCAGTCGTTTTCGATGCGCGCGGGCAGGCCAAAGCGCTTGCGCAGCTCGTCCAGCACATCCAGCGACTCCCAGCCGTCCTCGTGAAAACACTGCATCGCGCGCTGGCGGGTGCGGTCGACTTGTCCGCCATAGCCGAATCCGACGGCGCGAAAGCTGTGCCCGCGCGCGCTGAAATCTCGCACAAGCGTTTCGCCGGCATCCAGAATGCGCGCCAGGCTGTGCGGCGCGGTGTGATGGTGTTCGCGGCGCAGCACGCGCTTGTCCAGAAACTGGCCGTTTTCGTCGGCGACCGCGGCGATCAGTTTGGTGCCGCCGGTTTCGAACGCGAGATATGCTTGGGATGTCACATGGCCAAGTATCTCTTTGCTGTCGCATCCAGCAACCCCGTCAAACTGGAAGCCACGCGCATCGGCGCGGGACGTGTGTTCGATGACATCGCGGTGGTCGCTGCGAGCGGCAATTCCGCTGTGAGCGAGCAGCCGGTGGGCGACGACGAGACGCAACGCGGCGCGGTGCAACGCGCGCGCGGCGCGCTGGCCGCCCGGCCGGCCGCCGATTTTGGCGCAGGGCTGGAGGGCGGCGTGATCGAGCGTGCCGACGGCCTGTATTGCACCGCCTGGTGCGCCATCGCCGACCGGCGCGGCGCGATTGGCCTGGGCAGCGCCGGCTGCTTTTTGTTGCCGCGACGCGTCGCTGAGCTGGTGCGCGCCGGCGTCGAACTTGGGGCGGCCGATGACATGGTGTTTGGGCGCGTCAACTCCAAGCACAAGGATGGCGCGATTGGCATGCTGACCGGCGGCCGCATGACGCGCACCGATTACTACGCGCCGATGGTGACGCTGGCGCTGGTGCGCTTTCTCAACGCCGAGCTGTTTGATTGATGCGGGGGGCCGACACTCAAATCCACAACATTGCGCTCGGCACAGACCGCCACCGGACGGCGGCTTATTGCGCTGGCAATCCAAGCGCTATTCTGTCATTCCGAGCGCAGCGAGGAATCTGTAGGAATGCTCGCGCACCGGGCCCCAGACGACATGCCGAGCATATCGCGCAGAGCCACCTGCCGCGTGCTGGCGGATTCCTCGCTGCGCTCGGAATGACATCGCACTGAGCGGAATGTGGGCCGACATAGTGAGGATGATCTGTAGCGCTTCACACTCGCTTAACGTGCACTGATCAGAATTCACCTGTTTGCGCCGCATGCTGATTGCGATTGCAAAACAGTTGCTCATCGGCGATCATTTTGCCTGCGCTAGCGAAGCACCTCTGTATGACAACAACACATCCTTCCGGGGCAAAGCGTCGAGTGCTAATCCTGTGCACCGCCAATTCCGCCCGTTCGCAAATGGCCGAGGGTGTGCTGCGTTGGTTGGCCGGCGACCGCTATGACGTGTTTAGCGCCGGCAGCCGCGAGACCAGCGTGAATCCGTATGCCATTCGCGCCATGGGTGAGATCGGGGTGGAGATCTCGGCGCAGTTCTCGAAGACCTACGAACGCTATCTCGGGCAGCCCTTTGATGCGGTGATCACGGTGTGCGACAACGCCGCCGACAACTGCCCGTTTCTGCCCGGCCAATACACGCGCCTGCATTGGAGCTTTCCAGATCCGGCGGCGGTTGAAGGCGATGCGCCCAGGCTGCAAGCCTTTCGCGAGGTGCGCGACGGTTTGATTGCGCGCTTCCGCTCTTATGTGCAGGAAGCGTGACATGCCGGCACGCAACTCACGGCAACCCTGGCAGCGCTATCTGGCCGAGGCCATCGGCACGTTTTTTGTGGTGTTTGGCGCGTGCGGCGCGGTGATCAGCGACTCGGCCAGCAACGGCGCGGTCACGCTGGCCGGCATCTCTTTAGTGCCCGGCCTGATGGTGCTGGCGCTCGTCTACACGCTCGGCCCGATCTCCGCCGCGCATTTCAATCCGGCGGTCACGCTGGCGTTTGCGGTCGTCAAACGCTTTCCGTGGCGGCATGTGGCGCCCTACATCGCGGCTCAAGCGGCCGGCGCGCTGCTGGCCAGCGGCGCGCACAGCGTGCTGTATGGGCAGGACGTGGCGCTGAAAGCGAATTTTGGCGCGCACATTCCAAGTGTGCCATATGCAGCGGCGTTCGGATTTGAGCTGATCTTTGGCTTTTTGTTGATGCTGGTGATCATGGCGATGGCCACCGACACGCGCGTGCCGGGTCCGGTGCCGGCGATCGCGATTGGTCTGACCGTGACGCTCGCCATTTACATGGGCGGGCCGATCAGCGGCGCGTCGATGAACCCGATCCGCAGTCTGGCGCCGGCGCTGTTTGCCGGCGGCGCCGCCATCAGCGCGCTGCCGATCTACCTGACTGCGCCGATTCTTGGCGCGGCCCTGGCAGCGTTAGCGTATGAGGCATTGCGCGATGGCGGCGCGCATGCGCAATCGGCGCCGCCGGATTTGAGCTGACCCCGTTTACGCCGGGCGCGCGCAGTGACCGCCGTGGCCGGTTTGGGGCGATGTGAGGCGCGTGCGATTGGCGCGCACGCCCTTGCGTTCCAGCAAGACAAAGATCAACACTGCGCAACCGGTGAACAACCCCGAACTCTCAAGCGCCTGGAACGCCCCCAGAAGGGCCACGCCCATGACGGCGCGCGGGGCGCTGTCCGTCAAGG
>JANMNW010000488.1:0-1617 GCA_031368515.1 Chloroflexota bacterium | reverse complement strand
CGCGGCCCGAACAGCTCGCAATCTCCAAAGCGCAGATCGTTACGGCACAGACGCAAGTCAAAACTGTCGAGGTGCAGCTGACCAAACTCGTCGTGCGTGCGCCAATTGACGGTGTTGTGTTGGCGCGCAGCGTGGAAGCGGGAGAAATCGTCGCCCCTGGAGGAACTCTGTATCAGATCGGTCGACTGGACGTACTTGAAGTAACAGTTTATTTGCCGGAGGAGCAGATCGGCCTGGTGACGCCTGGGCAGGATGTGGCGCTCAAAGTCGACGCCTATCGCGAACGGGCCTTTACTTCACGCGTGTTGATGGTGGCTGATCACGCCGAATTTACGCCCCGGAATGTGCAAACAGCCGAGGGCCGCAAAGATACGGTGTTTGCTGTGCGGCTCAGCGTTGAGAACAAGGATCTTGCGCTCAAGCCGGGCATGCCTGCCGACGTGACTTTTGTGCGCAAATAGCCGGACCAGCGAAACGCATGAATAACGACACGTTGCTTGAGGCTTGCCAGCTGGTCAAGGTATTCGGCGCCACGCGCGCGGTCGATGGGTTGAACCTGTCGGTCGGCGCTGGCGAGATGGTGGGCTTGGTTGGCCCTGATGGCGCAGGCAAGACTACAACGATGCGTCTGTTGTGTGGCGCCACGCTGCCCACATCGGGCTACATGCGCGTCGCTGGCTTTGAGGTTCCGAAAAACGTTGAGAAGGCGCGTCAGCGCATTGGCTACTTGTCGCAGCGGTTTTCGTTGTACGGTGACCTGACCATTTCAGAAAACCTGACATTCTTCGGCGAGGTGTTTGGCATGCCCGAGCGTGAGCGGCGTGAACGCTCGGCGCAATTGCTGCGCTTTGCCGGGCTGGAAGCGTTCGCCAACCGGCTGGCCAGCGCGCTTTCAGGCGGGATGCAGAAGAAGCTTGCTCTGGCCACTGCTTTGGTGCACAAACCTGAAGTGCTATTGCTTGATGAACCGACTGGCGCGGTCGATCCGGTTGCGCGACAGGAATTCTGGCACTTGCTGATCGGCC
Source organism: Chloroflexota bacterium (assembly GCA_031368515.1). Taxonomy (GTDB): domain Bacteria; phylum Chloroflexota; class Anaerolineae; order J036; family Brachytrichaceae; genus CANJQH01. The sequence continues at coordinate 592 of JANMNW010000488.1, read as the reverse complement.
TTTTGCGCGCTGGTTCGGCGGTGCTGGTTAGCACTCCGTATATGGACGAGGCGATGCGTTTCAATCGTGTGGTGTTCATGAATCGCGGCAAAGCCTTGCTTTCGGGCACACCCTATGAATTGCTTAAGCGGCTGGACGATCGCGTGCTTGAACTGGCCGCCGAGCCGCTATCGAGAGCACGTGTGATTGCTGGAGCCGATCCCGACGTGGAAGACGTGCATGCGTTTGGCGATCGCCTGCATTTGCGAGTGCGTTCGATGGCCGGACCCTTGGCCAGGCTCGTTCCGGCGATCACCGGTGCAGGGATTCGGCTGATTCACATCCGCCCGGTTGCACCTACGCTCGAAGATGTGTTCATGGAACTGCTGGAGCTGTCGAATGTGCGCTGACACCGCTGCAACACCTGCGATCGTGGCGCAAGCGCTGACGCGTAGCTTCGGAGCGTTTACCGCTGTCGATCACGTGAGTTTTGAGGTGCAGCCCGGCGAAGTCGTTGGTTATCTCGGGCCTAATGGCAGCGGCAAGACGACAACCATCCGCATGCTGTGCGGATTGCTGACGCCATCGGAAGGCTCGGCGCATGTCCTGGGAT
>JANMNW010000487.1:0-2979 GCA_031368515.1 Chloroflexota bacterium | reverse complement strand
CGATTTGGCTTGAGCCATTTCCCGACGAGATGCCTGCCGGCGAAGAGACGAATCCGGAAGCAGTGCGTGTGCATCACGAAAGCATTACGCTGGCGTTCATGGTCGCGCTGCATCGCTTGCCGGCGCGTCAGCGCGCAGTGTTGATCTTGATCGACGTGTTTGAGTTTTCAGCCAAAGAAGCGGCTGAGGTGCTGGAGGTGAGCGTCAGTGCGGCCAAGAGCGCGCTATTCCGGGCGCGCCAGGCCCTGGCGGAAACGTATGTGCCGGCGGTCGCCGATGCCCAGATCGATGCGTCGTTGCTGCAACGCTATGTCGACGCATGGCAGCATGCCGATGTCGAAGGGCTGGTGGCGCTGCTCAAGGCCGGCGCTTCGTTCAGCATGCCGCCGATCCCGGCTTGGTATCAGGGACGGGCGGCGATTCGCTGGCTGGTTGGGCGCACGGTTTTTGCCGGCGCGTCGGCGCGCCGCTGGAAGTTGTTGCCGACGCGCGCCAATGGGCGCATCGCATTCGGCTTGTACAAACTCGATGATGCCGATGGCGTGTTCAAAGCCTATGGCATCCAGGTGGTAACCTTTGCCGGTGGGCAGGTGGCAGACATCACCACGTGCACCAACCCTGAGCTGTTTGGCAGCTTCAAATTGCCGATAACGCGCTGACGACACGACAGGACACCGTCCGAGAGTGCTATCAACCACGGAGGGTGTCCACACCCCGCGATTCACATAAAAACCCCGCGCCAGGGTCGCGTGCCCGCGGCACTTTGTGCTTGAATAGGACAAGATGAAGACCTACCGTATCCCCAACACCGATCTCGACGCTACGCGTATCGCCTATGGCTGCATGCCCATCGGCGGCGCCTGGGACAGCGCTCCTCTGACGGATGAAACCCGCGGTCGCGCTCTGGATATTGTGCATTCGGCGCTGGACCAGGGCATCAACTTTTACGATCATGCCGACATTTACTGCCGTGGAAAATCCGAAGAGGCATTTGCCGGCATATGGAAGCGCGCGTCAAACTTGCGCCAGCGCATCTATGTGCAGTCGAAATGCGGCATCTGCTTCGAAGGCGACCCGGACCCCGCATTTCCGCAGCGCTTCGATTTTAGCTATGAGCACATCATCCGCTCGGTCGAAGGCAGTTTGAAGCGCCTGCAAACCGACTATCTTGACGTGCTGTTGTTGCATCGGCCAGACCCGCTGGTCGAACCCGAGGAAGTGGCGCGCGCGTTCGACGCGCTGCATGGCAGCGGCAAGGTGCGCTACTTTGGCTTGAGCAACCATACCGCTGCTCAAATCGCGCTGCTGCGCAAGTTTGTCAAACAACCGATCGTCTTCAACCAGGTTGCCTTTAACGTCGTGCACACGCACATGCTCGACGAAGGCATCGTGTTCAACCAGGACCGGCCCGGCCGCAGCGAACGCAATGGGGGCACGATCGAATATTGCCGCCAGCACGACATCACGATTCAAGCCTGGGGCGCGCTGGCCTGGGGCCGGCTCACGGGCGGCGCGAAATCGCCGTTGAACGAAACGCAGAGCAAAGCGGCGGCGGCCATCGCCGACATGGCCAAAGCCAAAGGCGTCAGTGGCGAAGTGATTCTCGTCGCATGGCTGCTGCGCCATCCGGCCAATATTCAACCGATCATCGGCACGACCAACGCCGAACGCATCCGCGCCAGTTGCGAGGGCGATGGCATCACGCTCACGCGCGAAGAGTGGTACACGCTTTTTATCGCCGGGCGCGGCGAGCGGCTGCCGTAGGCCGGCTTACGCCGCCTCGGCCGGGCTGTGCTCGCGCAGCCACACGCGCAGCGGCACATCGCCATCGACCGGGCTGAAGCGGCCGTTGGCGTTGAGGCCGTCGCCCAGCAACTGGCGGCGGATGGGCGAGCTCGTTGGCCACAGGCTCTGCACGGTCATGTCGTCTTTCGTGCGAATCCAGCGATAGCCATAGCCGTAGAACAGCACCTTGCGCGTGACATCCGACCAATTGGGGCTGGCGGTGTGCCATAAGCGCCGATCGAAAAACACCGCGGTGCCCGGTTTGGCCAGCACCGGCACCGCGCCTTCGGGCTGGCCGTTGCCGTCTTTGGGCAGCGCCAGCGTGTCCCAAAGATGGCTGCGCGGGATTACCCAGAAATTGCCGCGGCCTTCGACGCTGGTATCGGACAGAAAGTACGCGACCTTAAAGGACAGCCGCGGCCGCGGATGCGATTCCATTTCCAAATTCACGCGGCCGCTGTCCTGATGCCAGCTGAACGTTTTGTCGTCGCGCGGCTGGCCCGTCGGCGGCGTGACGATCAAATGGGCGTGATACAGATAAATATTCCAGCCCAGGATGCCCCAGACTTTTGGCAAAATGCGCGGGTGATCGACCAGGTCGGCAAAACCTGGATCGTCTGGAATAAAGTTGGGATAGAACAGCGCTTTGCGCGGATCGGCGCCGTTGGCCAGTCCGGTCTCGAATATGCGATCGGTGGCGGATGTTAGCGCCGCAACCTGTCCGGCCGACAACGCATTTTCAATCGTCAGCATGCCGGTCTCGTTGAACTCGCGGCGCTCGTCATCGGTCAGCCGGTATTGCAGGCAGCTTGTATCCATCGGCGTATTGAAGCCTAATTTGTCCTCGGGCACAACTTCTTGCCGCGCGTGTTACAGCCGGTCGTGCCGCGCCAGAAAATCAACGATTTGCTGCGCGCACGCCGCGGGCGAATGGGTCACGGTGTTTAGCGTGATCTCCGGATTGAGCGGCGGCTCGTATGGGTCGTCGATGCCGGTGAAGCCTTTGATTTCGCCGCGGCGCGCCTTGGCATACAGCCCTTTGGCGTCGCGCCGCTCGCATTCTTCAAGCGGCGTGTCGACGAACACTTCGACAAAACCGCTGGGCGCGATGGCATCGATCATGCCGCGCACGCTCTCGCGCGCGGCGCGAAACGGGCTGATTGCCGCGCACACGCACGCGCCGCCGTGCCGGAC